>JAJLKL010000080.1:0-12038 GCA_033838975.1 Hymenobacteraceae bacterium
TAAGTTTCCAGGGATGCAGCAGGAGGACGGCTATTACACCAACAAAGCCTATGGCAAGAGTAAGCACGTCATCACTATCAATGTCTCCGGAGGGCTGGGCAGCGTGACCGCACAGCAGGAAGATTAGGAACACAACGGTAAGGATACGCTAACCCTAAAAGATGAAACCATGATCAGGAACTATTTCAAAACCACCTGGCGAAACATTGTCCGCAACAAGGTTTATGCGGCCATTAATATTTCCGGCTTGGCAGTAGGGATCGCATCCTGTATTCTGATCTACCTGTACGTGCAGCATGAGCTCAGTTACGACAAGGCCTTTACGAAGCACGAACGGATTTACCGGGTTGTGAACGATTTGATCGTGGAGGATGAGGTAGAAAAATCTTCCGTTACCCACGCAGCGCTGGCCCCTGCCCTGGCCGCAGACTTTCCGCAGATAGCGGCTGCCACCCGCATGATCAGCAGAGACCGGCAGGTGCTGCGGCTGGGTGAGAAAGCCATTTATGTGGAGCACGTGTTCTGGGCAGACAGCAACTACTTTGATATTTTTGACTACAGGCTGCTGGAGGGCAACCCTAAAACAGCTTTGCTGGAACCGAACACCATGGTGATCACGGAAGAGGTGGCCTCCCGGTTTTTCGGCAACCCTCTGGATGCCATGCACCGTACCCTGCGCGTGGGCAGCCAAATGTACACCGTAACAGGTATCTTCCAGCCTGTTGAGGCCGCCCATATGCGGCCAAACGTGCTGACGTCTTTCAGCACCATCCCCTCCGGGATCCGGAAACAGCTGGCCTCCGACTGGTTTGGCACCAGCAGCTATACCTATATCCTGTTCCGAAACTCGGGAGACGCAGCGCCTCTGTTGGCAAAGCTTCCTGATTTTGTGGAGCGACGGGTGGCTCCCGCCCGCGGCAACACAGGCGAACGGGTGGAGCTCAAGCTACAGGCGCTCACAGACATTCACCTGAACACCGACTATTTGTGGGAAACCTTTCCGGTAGGCAACAAGTCCTACATTTACATCTTCTCTCTGGTCGGTATCTTCATTCTGCTGATCGCCTCCATCAACTACATGAACCTGACCACAGCCCGCTCGGCCAAGCGGGCCAGAGAAGTAGGCTTGCGTAAAGTGGTAGGGGCTAACAGAGCTCAGCTGGTCCTGCAGTTCCTGGGCGAATCCGTGCTGCTTACCTTATTGGCGATGCTCATTGCCCTGCTGCTCGTGGAACTGATGCTGCCGACCTTCAACAGCCTGGCCGATAAGCAGATCCCATCGACTTACTTTACTCACCCGGGCTTTATGCTGGCACTAGCCGCCATCGGCATTTTCATTGGCCTGGTAGCAGGCAGTTATCCGGCGCTTGTGCTGTCCGGTTTCAGGCCGATAGACACGCTTAAGTCTGACAAGACACCTACCGGGGGCGGTGCGATGCTGCGCAGAGGCCTTGTGGTACTGCAGTTCACTATCTCCCTAATACTCATCATTGGCACGGTGGTGGTGTACAGCCAGATGCACTTCCTGAAGAACCAGGACCTGGGCTTTACCCAGGAGCAGGTCCTGGTGATTGATATTCCCAGCGGGGACTCGACGCTGGTTAACAAGATGCCGGTCCTGAAAGCAGAGCTGCTCCGCAACCCCAACATTACCGACGCCACCACCTCGCAGATGATCCCGGGCAAAGAAACCGGCGTGATCATCTTCAGCGTGGAGCGGGACAACAGTATGGCGGAGAAAACCATGAATACCATACGAGTAGACTATGAGTTCCTTGAGCTGATGGACATCCCCCTGAAAGCAGGCCGTAACTTCTCCAAAGACATGAGAACGGACCAGGAGAACGGGTACATCATCAATGAGGCTGCCACCAGGGCGCTGGGCTGGACAGACCCGATCGGCAAACGGATCGGTTTCTCCGACACCACCTCTGGCAAGGTGATCGGGATGGTGCAGGACTTTAACTATGCCTCTTTACATAACCAGATTGACCCGCTGGTGATCATGCTGGCTCCCCGAAACAATGGCTACCTGATGGCACGCATTGCACCGGGTAGCTTCAGCGAAACAATGGGCTACATCGAAAGCACATGGCAGCGCCTGGCCCCGACCCACCCGATGGATTACTTCTTCCTCGACGACAGCTTTAACGAGCAGTACCGGGCAGAGGAAAAGATGCTGACCATTTTCGGTTACTTTTCACTGCTCACCATCATCATTGCCTGCCTCGGTTTGTTTGGCCTGGCCTCCTTCACAGCCGAGCAGCGGACCAAGGAGATCGGCATCCGGAAGGTGCTGGGCAGTTCGGTATCCGGTATCGTGCTGCTGCTGATAAAGGACTTTGCCCTGCTGGTCTGCATCGCCATCGTCATTGCCAGCCCGATTGCCTGGTACGGCATGCAGCAGTGGCTACAGGACTTTGCTTACCGCACCCCGATCAGTGTCTGGGTCTTTGTCCTCTCCGGGGTGACTGCCCTGCTGCTTTCCATCCTGACGGTGAGTGTCAAGGCAACGCGGGCCGCCCTGTCGGACCCTGTGCTAGCCTTGCGAACGGAGTAAATGAATCTGAAATGTTTAAAGTGATAAAGTGTTTGTTGTTTGTTTAAGGTGAGGCTTCAGCAAGGGCAGGTAAGGCCTGCCCTGCTGAGGCAACCTTCCCTGCTGACTTTTCATCTGAAGAAATAAAAACCTATGAGAAAGCCATCTTCCCCCTTCCTGACAGCTGCGCTAGTTCTTGCAACAGGACTACTGGGTATAGCGAGTGCCGGCGCTACCCCTTTCGCCCCGGAAACGCCCGCGCTGGTGGCGCAGGACACCACCAAAGCCGGCAAGCGCAGCAGCAATGTCTTCATCAGCACAGGCGGCAAGAGCAAGGGCAACCATGTGTACATCAACTCCGATGACAACCGCCGCGAAGAGCTAAAGTATAACGGCGACATTACCCTCACCGATGATTTTAAGAATGTAAAGAGTATCTCTCCGAAGGGATACCTGCGGTACGTCCTGACCGTGAATGATGACACCAAGCGGCTGGAACTGGAGAGTGATGCTAGCGGCAACATCAGCAGGAAGTACTATGAGAACGGCAAGGAAATAGCCTACCAGCCTGTAGGAGAGCAGTGGTTGCAGCAGGTAATGCCTGACCTGATCGCCAAAACGGGTATAGGCCTGGAAGAGCGTGTAAGGGCCATCTACCAGAAACAGGGCGCTAAGGGCGTGCTGGCAGAAGCCGAAAAGATTGAAGGTGAATACGGAAAGCAGCGCATGGTTAATTACCTGCTGCAGCAACCCAACCTGAAACCCGCTGATGCAAACCTGGCCCTGCAGCACGCGGATAAATACCTTAATTCAGACTATGAGCGTAGTAAAATGCTGCGCAGCGTAACACACAAGCAGCTGGAGCATACTGACCTGGTAACGACCTACCTGCAGGTATCGGGTAAGATATCTTCGGATTATGAGCTGCGCAAAGTGCTGACACACCTCCTGCAGACGCCGAGCCTGAGTCAAAGCGCCCTTGATAAAACAGCACAGGCGACCAAGAGCATCTCTTCCGATTACGAGAAAAGCAAAGTGCTGCAGCAGTTGACCGGTAACAACAACTTCATGAAAGGCAACTACAAAGCAGCCTTCGCCCTTCTTGAGGACATCTCGTCTGACTATGAAAAGAGCAAGTCGATCAGGCGTATCCTGAGCCAGCACCAGCTCTCGGCCAGGCAGCAGCAGGAGCTTCTGCCGGTGGTAAGCCAGATCGGCTCCGACTACGAAAAGAGCAAAGCACTGCGCAGCATGGCCCCGCAGATCCCGGCAGATGCCACTGCCTTACGAGAAGATTACCAGAAGGCGGCCAGAACGATCAGCTCGGATCATGAGTACCGGAAGGCGATGGAGGCCCTTCGGTAGGTTCATCTACAAAAATGGCTCGCTGGTCGAAAAGCGGACCTATTACGCTACCATAAGGCCTACTTTGGAGTAGAGAAAGTACGTGCTGTGCCTATACATGATACAGGTCATGAAAAGATGAGTTAACACTAAAATGGAAGGTACTATGAATACAGGCATGTTCTTCTTCTTCCAACGCCATAGTGCTTATGGAGTCCTCTTTCTGCGCTTGGCTATCGGTGTATTCATCATATATGGTGTGCAGGACAATGTCTTTAACTGGAACAGAATGCTGGAGTTCCGGGACTTCTTGGAAGTACACGGGGTGCCTTCCCCACTTCTTGCAGCACACCTGTCGGTATATGTGCAGTTTATCTGTGGCATTTTACTGCTGTTAGGAGGGGCTGTAAGGCTGGTAGGTTTGCTACTGATCATCAATTTTACTGCCGCCATTCTGATTGTGCATATAGGCCAGTCGTTTCCGCAGTATTACCCAGCGGCACAACTGATTGCTGTCGGTTTCTTCTTCCTGTTCCATGGGGCAGGCCCCATATCGCTGGATGCCTACCTGGAAAGCAGGAAGAAACAAAGCGTAAAGCACCGGCTGTCCGTACATTAGGCTTTGAATTAACTAAAAAGAATTTATGCCATTTAAAAAAACACTTTTGCTTCTTGGGTTGGGCTTCTCGTTAAGCTTTACGGGCTATGCCAGTGATCAGGACCGGCCTGCGCAAAAGTACAGCGTTACAATAGACTTGACCGAGGTGCGGGATGACCGGGTGCAAGTTACCCTGATGGCCCCGCCTATCCAACAGGAGGAAATTACCTACAACATGCCCAAGATCGTGCCTGGCACCTACTCGGTGTCCGATTTCGGCAGGTTCGTGACAGACTTTACCGCCCTGGACGAAGCCGGAAACCCGCTGGTAGTGGAGCAGCTTGACACCAACCGCTGGCGCATCAAAAACGCGACCTCACTGGACAAGATCACTTACTGGGTAGACGACACCTTTGATACCGCCAAGCGGGAGGAGGTACTGTTCGAGCCCGGCGGTACCAACATCGAGGAAAACCAGAACTTCCTGCTCAACACCTTTGGCTTTATCGGTTACTTTGATGAGATGAAGCAAGTGCCCTACGAGCTGACGGTAACAAAACCGGAAGGCTTTTACGGATCCACACCGCTCAAGGCTGTGTCTAGCACCGCTACCGCCGACCAGTACGTGCTGCCCAACTACATGGAGCTGGCCGACTCGCCGCTCATGTATAACCGCCCAGACACCACTGTGCTAAACCTCGGCGAGACAGAAGTGCTGGTATCGGTGTACTCCCCATCGGGGCGGGTGACCTCAGAGCCGATTGCGGCCAACGTGAAGGACATCCTGGAAGCACAGCGCAGCTACCTGGGCGGTACTCTGCCTGTGGATAAGTATGCCTTCCTGATCTATGTGCCGGAGCGTGTCGGTAAGTCCGGCTCCTACGGGGCGCTGGAGCATTCAAACTCCTCTGTTTATTTTCTGCCGGAGATGCCCGAGGAGCAGTTCAGCTCCACTATCCGCGACGTGGCCGCGCATGAGTTCTTCCATATTGTGACGCCGCTTAACATCCACTCCGAGGAGATCGGCAACTTCGACTTCATCAACCCCAAACTGTCGAAGCACCTGTGGCTGTATGAGGGCGTGACGGAGTACTTCGCCTCGCACGTGCAGGCCTACGAGAACCTGATCGACCTGGAGGAGTACCTGAACAGGTTGCGCGAGTATATCCTGACCTCAAAGGCTTACTACAACGACACGCTGCCCTTCACCGAAATGAGCGCCGAAGTGCTGGACACCTATGAGAAGGAGTACGGCAACGTGTACCAGAAAGGAGCTTTGATCGGGCTGGTGCTTGATGTACGGCTGCGGGAGCTGTCGGGTGGGGAGTACGGCCTCCGCAACCTGATGCTGGACCTCTCCAAAACCTACGGCAAGAACAAGGCTTTCAAAGACGAGGAACTGTTCGACAAGATCACGGAGCTGACCTACCCGGAGATCCGGGAGTTCTTCGCCAGGTATGTAGAGGGCTCTGAGCCGCTGCCCCTGGAGGAGACTTTCCGAAAGGTAGGCATCAGCTACAAGCCAATGGGTACGGAGACGGTGATCTCCTACGGTAACTTCGTGCCGGGCCTGGACCGCGAGAGCAACAGGATCACGGTAGCCGGAGCCGCCGATATGGATACGTTCGGGCAACAAGTGGGCTTTCAGGAAGGGGACGTGCTATTAGCCATGAACGGCACCGAAATTACCCCCATGAACGTGCGTGAGCTGATCGGGGAAAAGCTACAGCAAATGAAGCCCGGAGAGCGGATCACTTTTACCGTGGAGAGAAGCGACGAGAAGGGAAGAACGAAAAAGAAAAAGCTAAAAGCCAGGGTAACGCCCGTGGAGCGCCAGACCATGCATGTGCTCGAGCCAGCCCCGAACGCCACACCAGAGCAACAGGAGATGCGGGCAGCCTGGCTGAACGAAGAAGTACAGAGTATAGAATGAGACCATAAGACCTGAAGTGTAAGCTACTGCTCTCTGCAGGCGGAGGAGGTACAGCCTCACCCTGACTTGTACCTCCTGCCTCAGAGAACAGCCAGGCTGATCGAAATACAGCAGTATCACCGCCACTAGTATAAAATAAAACTATGAAAAATTTTACGAAAAGAGCCCTGCTCAAACAGCTGGGAGGGCTTGCCTTTTGCCTTTGCTTAGCAGCCACAGCACATGCACAGCAGGTCCTGACACTGGAGGAAAGCCTGGAACTGGCACGTCAGAACAATGTGGCCCTCCGGCAGGCCAGGTACAACACCGACAAAGCCAGCATCAACCTCCGCAGAAACCAGTTTGCGTACCTGCCCACCATCTCGGCCCAGGCGGATGTGAGGCGCGTGAACGGCCTGACCTTCGACAACGTGTCGGGGCAGCTGAAGCGCGGTAACACCAACACCTCCAACCCCTATATAGTAGGGCAGCTGGTGCTGTTCGACGGCTTCTCAAAACTGTTTGAGCTGAAGCGGGCTCAGCAGCAGGTAGAGGCCAGCAGGTATAGCCAGGTACAGGCCGAGATAGACATGGAAGCCAGCATCACGGGCTTTTACCTGCAGGCCGTGCTGGACCGAGAAAATATTCGCATCGCGAAAGAGCGCATTGCCCTGCTGGAGCAGCAGCTGGACAAGGTGGAGAAGCTGGAGCGTGCCGGCGTGCGGGCCCAGGACGAGGTATACCAGCACAAGTCGCAGCTGGCCACCGAAAAGCTGAACCTGATCACGCATGAGAACAGTTACCGGCAGTCCATGCTGGCCCTGGTGCAGGAAATGAATGCCGACGGCAAGGTGCACTATGAGCTGCAGGTGCCCAGTACCCCCATCGCTATCAACACGGCCATACCGGCACTGGACGAGGTTCTGGCCAAGGCCATGGCCTACTCTCCTCAGATGAAAGCGGCCAAGGCCACCGTACAGGCCTCCAAGTACAGCCACAGCATTGCCCGCAGCAACGTGTCCCCCACCCTTGCGCTGCGGGGCATCATCGGCTCCAACTACTCCAGCAACTACCTCTTCGAGGACCCTGAAACTGGTACTTTCTCCAAAGTTCCTTACTTCGACCAGATAGACCAGAACCAGCAGAAAATTGTGGAGCTGAGCCTGAGCATACCGGTATTCGGGGGCCTGAGCAGACACTTCGAGGCCCAGACGGCCCGCATGGACCTGCGCAACGCGGAACTGGATTATACCGCGACGCAGAACGCCCTTACCCAAACCATTCAGCAGGCGTACCAGGATGTGCTGGCTGCCCAGGAAAAGTATAATACCGTCATGGCCAACCTGGAGTATTCCGAGAAGGCATTTGAGTCGGCGAAAAAGCGGTACGAGGCCGGCAACATCGACTTTTTCTCCTATATGGAGTCGCTGAACAACAAAAACCAGGTGCAGGCGGAACTATTGCAAAGCAAGTGCGAGTTCTACTTCAAGCAACGAATTCTGGAGCTGTATCAGGGTTAGAGTACAAAACTAACTACTACCTATCTACCTGAGGCCGTTGCTGTTATAGCAGCGGCCTTTCTTTGTTTCCGCCACTGCCTTTGATTAAGAAAACAGATTAAAAACATTCGCCCCGTTCGGACGTTAGTATAGCAAATAAATGCAAGTAGGTAGTACACCCAGTTAATTGTTTAACTAACTTCATCCCGAATAAAATTTTAACCAGCTTCGATGCGATTCCCTTTTTACCTGCTCTCCCTGATCGCTCTTATCCTGTTTTTTACTGTGCCTGCCTTTGCCCAGAACTACTCTGTCAGCGGCTACGTGCGTGCGGCATCAAGCGGGGAGGAGCTGATAGGGGCCACTGTGGCTGTTCCGGCCCTGCGGATCGGTACCATTACAGACGAGCGGGGTTTTTATACCTTAAGCTTACCGGCTGGCACACATACCCTCCAGGCCACTTACGTAGGCTACAACTCCCTTAGCCGTACCATCACCGTTACCGACTCAGACCAGCGAGCAAACCTGGAGCTGGACCCTGCCTCTACAGAGCTGAAGGAGGTAGAGATACAGACCAACAGCCTCCGGCAGCGGCTTAACGACACCCGCATGAGCGTGGAAACGCTTACCAGCCGGGAGGCGAAACTGCTGCCTGCTCTGTTTGGTGAAGTAGACCTGGTAAAGACCCTGCAGCTGAAGCCGGGCGTGCAGTCCGGTGGCGAGGGGACCTCCGGGTTGTATGTGCGCGGCGGTGGCCCGGACCAGAACCTGGTGCTGCTTGACGACGCCCTCGTGTACAACCCCTCCCACCTCTTTGGCTTCTTCAGCGTGTTTAACCCCGACGCGGTGAAGAGCGTGGAGCTGTACAAAGGAGGCTTTCCGGCGCAGTTCGGCGGCAGGCTCTCGTCGGTGGTGGACATTGCCATGAACGAAGGAAACAACGACCGCATCAGAGCCACAGGAGGCTTGGGGTTGATCTCCTCCCGCCTGACGGTGGATGGCCCTATTGTAAAGGATAAGGCAAACTTTATCGTGTCCGGGCGCAGAACCTATGTCGATATCTTCACCAGGCAGATCAACCGCTTTATGGAGGACAAGGAGGACTACAACCCTATTCCCGACTACTACTTTTACGACCTGAACGGCAAGTTCAACTACAAGCTGAACGAGAACAACGAACTGTTCCTGAGCGGCTACTACGGCCGCGACTTCTTCGGTTTCGATGACGACGGCTTCAAGTTCGGCTTTGACTGGGGCAACCGGATGGGTACCCTGCGCTGGCGGCACAAGTTCAGCAACAGCCTGTATGCCACCACCTCGCTTACCGCCACCAGCTATAAGTACAACATCAAGAACACCATCGATGAGTTCAGTTTCCGGCTGACGTCAGACATCGAGGACTATACCCTGAAAACGGATTTCGACCTGTTTCTGAACGGGGGACATAGCCTGAAGTTTGGGGCGATGGGCACCCGCCACCACTTTACCGTTGGCCGCCTGAACTTTGAGGCGGAGGACGAGGCGCAGAGCTTTGGGGCCGGCAACAACTATGAGGCGACAGAGTTTGGGGCCTATGTTTCGGACGACTATCAGGTTAACGCGCTGCTTTCGCTCAACTACGGCTTGCGCCTGTCGGGCTTCAACAACAGTGGCAAAACGTACCTGGCACTCGAGCCCCGTGTCTCGGGCAAGTATAACCTGTCGGAGAACTCCTCCATTAAGGCCAGTTACGCCAGCATGATGCAGTACGTACACCTGGTGTCCAATTCGGGCGCCTCGCTGCCTACCGATATCTGGTACCCTTCCACCCCCAACGTGAAGCCGCAGCGCTCGCAGCAGGTGGCGGTGGGCTACAGCAGGATCTTTGGGAGAGGCAAGTACATCCTTACCAACGAGGTTTACTACAAGTGGATGCACCGCCAGATCGACTTCCGCGATGGCGCCAACCTGTTCGTGAACGACAGCCTGGAGAATGAGTTCCTGTTTGGCAAAGGCGAGAGCTACGGCAACGAGATTTACCTGGAGAAGGTCAGGGGCAAGACAACCGGCTGGATAGGCTACACCCTTTCCTGGACTTACCGCCAGTTCGACGAGATAAACGGCGGCCGCCGCTTCCCGACGCGCTACGACCGCCGGCACGACCTGAGCCTGGTGGTGATGCGCCAGCTGAACAAGCGGCTGAGCCTGACCGGCGCCTTTACCTACGGCACCGGAAGTGCCTACTCGCTTCCGGTGGCCCGGTTCGCTTTCCAGGATGTGGAGGGTCGCGACCCTACGGTAGTCCCTATCTTTGCAGAGCGTAACAGCTTCCGGTTAGCCCCCTACCACCGCCTGGACCTGGGGGTGGTGTACAAACTGAAGCCAAAGCGCGGCGAGGGTGACCTTACTTTCAGCGTGTACAACGCCTATAACCGCCGCAACCCTTACTTCGTTTATTTTGAGCAACTGAAGAATGAGCAGGACAATTCGACGATAGGCTTCCAGGCGAAGCAGGTTTCGCTTTTCCCAACCATTCCGTCAGTTACCTATAATTTTAAGTTTTGATGAAGCAACAGCTTTTTCTATACCTCCTTGCTCCCCTCCTGCTATTGCTGGCTGGCTGCGACCTGCAGAAAGACATAGACGTAGCCCTGCCCGAGCATGAGCCACAGCTGGTGGTGGAGTGTTACCTGGAGCTGGGCAAGCCTCTCCGTATGTCGGTGCTGGAGAGCTCCGGCTATTTTGATGAGATCCTGCCTCCTCTTGTACCGGATGCGGAGGTGTTCATTACCCACAACGGCCGCCGGATCAAGCTCAAGTATAAACCCGTCCTGATCACCCAGACCAACCGTTTCTATACCCATACCTCCCACGAGATCATGAACGGCAAGCCCGGCGACATCTTCGGCTTGGAGGTACAGGACAGCAGGGGGCGGAAAGTAACCGCGTTTACCACCGTGCTGCCCAGGGTGCCGATAGACACCATCGAATGGCGTTTTAACGACGAAGGGAAAGCGCTTCTGCTGACAACGTACCAGGATGACCCGGACACGCGCAACTTCTACCGCTACATGACCCACCGGGACAGCCTGGAGAAAGGCTCCGAGCGCAGCTTCATCTCTTCGGATAACCTGACCAACGGCAAGCGCGTTTCCTACGGCTCGGCCTACGACTACGAGGTAGGGGACACCCTGATCATCTCCCTCTTCCACATCGAGAAGCAGTACTACGATTTTCTGGGCTCTGTATCAGATGCCAAAAATGCCAATGGCAACCCTTTTGCCCAGCCGTCCCGCATCAAGTCGGCGGTACAGGGCGGTATCGGAATCTTCACCAACCTCGCCTACGACCGGAAAACGGTGATCATCACGAAATAACCTGATTAAAAACCAGAAGGGGAGCTGTAGAGCTCCCCTTCTGGTTTCTTGTTTCTTCTTAGTGATTGTGTTCACCATTAACATCACCACCCAATATAACGAGTTTCCCTGGCTTACCCGAAACTTTATATTTCCCAAAGTCTGACAGGTTCTCTCTCTTCAGCATCAGAACCTCACCGCGTTCTGCCACAGTCACGTATACAAAATTCTTAGTGGCTGTGAGTGTAGGGTACTTCTTATCCGCCGGAATTGTAAGGGGAAGCACCCGCTCTGCCTTCTTTGCACCTGATTTCCCATCAAAAATCACCACTTTTCCATCATTCATCAGTACCAGAATATCTTTTCCTGCCGCATCAAAGCCTGCAGATACTAAAGTAGTGGACTCTATGACAGGCTTTATGCTGTTCTGAGCAACATCAATAAAATATACCCCCATTTCGCGCTTATACCCAATAAAGGTTCCGGCACTCCTGCCATAGTGTATAGCTCCGAGCCAGTTTGCGCCAAAACTTTCCGGGTAGCTGATCAGGCTTTGTGTGCCATTCTCATTTACCTTCAGAATACCACTTGCAGATCCGAACAGAGCCAGTTTTCCGTCTCCTGCATCTCCATGTATACCTCTAGTGGCAACCGTTGATGCTGATACCAGATTACCATTCCGGTCTATAATCTTCACGCGCTCAGGCAGTGCACCTGCAACAGAACCATCTTTTTCTGTGACTGCAAAAGTTCCGTTGTCAAACCTTACCACAGCACCATGATGCTTCTCCCCTACTACCACATGATCTGC
>JAJLKL010000081.1:0-4609 GCA_033838975.1 Hymenobacteraceae bacterium
CACCCAGGAAGATTACATCAACAAGTATGGGTCGCCGGCCAAAAGAGACATTAACCACCATGTGCAGGTGCTGAACACCATGACGCAGGACTGCTATGAAGTATTCACGAAGGTGGAGCGTGTGAAACTGGTGCAGCGACACCTGGTAGAGTTGGTGAAAGAGTACAACAACTGCACAAGCAGCGGGGATCAGACAGTGTTTAAAGAGTCGAAAAAATGGCTCGCTGTGAAGCCCGGCCTTGTGGCTGCCTTTAGCCATACCTCACTTAACTTCTCCGCAAAGGATGAGACCTACCTGCACCTGGAGCATGCCGAGTTCAACACCAACACATACCCTTCTTTTGGTATTGCCCTCCTGTTAAACTCTCCCCGGATAAACGAAAGCATGTCGTTGTTGGTAGAAGGCCGCTACTTCAAGAACAACTTCCAGGCAGAACCCAGCTATACCTGGTTCGACACATACTACGACAACGAAATTGAGTTCGACCTGGCTGCCATAAAGCTGACGACAGCGCTACGCTATGATTTTGCGGGCCAGACTATCCAGCCCTTTGTGAACGCGGGCGGCTTCCTCAACCTGTTTCAGCACCGTGACTACAAACACCGCCAGTATGTACGCCGAACCAGCACCAGCAATCCGGAGGAGCGCATAAAAGACAACCCTGATTTTGTAAACAGCTATCAGCAGGGAATTATGGCTGGGGCCGGCACATACTTCAACATCAAAAAAAAAAAGCTGTCGCTGGAAGCCCGCTACGAGTTGGGCCTGGACCTCCACTCACACAATGCGGTGAACAGAATCAACAAGGGGCTGGACTCCGACACCAAAACAGTCTCTTTGCTGTTTGGGTTATACTTTTAATCCGGGCACATAAACACTGTATTTCGCCCTGCGTGGCGCAAAATTTTCATTCCAAAACCAGCAGGCCTGTACAACTATTAGATTGTACAGGCCTGCTGGTTTTAGCTTTTCGCAATATAAATGGCCGCTTGACTCCTTTTGGGCTTCGCTATACCTGCTGTGCCTGATACCCCTTCAGTTTCTCCTTTTTCACCAACTGCTTCTCAAGAAATTTCTGGACTTCCGGCTTTTCATAATCCTCCACAGACTGAATGTGCTTCATCACCTTCTTCATGATCTTGTCCTGCACACGGCCCATTTCCAGGGCATAGGAATAAGGCAAATCTGTAAAGGTGACCATGGAGTATAGCGGAATCCATTTGCCGGGATATTGGGCTGCAATTCTGGCTTCGATCTTCTTGCGGAGCAGGAAACGGGGATCGGCTACTTTGTCGCGCATTTCGATAAAGTTCATCACGGCCAGGTCGGCGATGGCGTCGGCATTTGGTTTACGGTTGCGCTCAAAGGCTTTGAACAGCTTTTCCCAGTCGCCGTCAAAGGTGTCGAGCATCTGGTCCAGCACGGTAATGTCCTCAAAACCGGCGTTCATACCCTGCCCATAGAACGGAACTACCGCATGGCAGGCGTCGCCTATCAGCAGCGCTTTGTCCTCATAAGACCAGGGGAAGCACTTCACCGTGACCAGCGAACCGATCGGGTTTGAGAAATAGTCCTCAGCCAGGTCAGGCATCAGCGGCACGGCATCCGGGAAAGTTTGCAGGAAGAAGTTGAGCAGGTCGTCGTCTGTTTTGATGCTCTCAAAAGAAAGCTCACCCTCGTAAGGGAAAAACAAGGTACAGGTAAAACTGCCGTCGATGTTGGGCAGGGCGATCATCATGTACTTGCCGCGCGGCCAAATGTGCAGGGCGTTTTTTTCCAATGCCCAGCCACCGTCTGCCGTGGCAGGTATAGTCAGTTCTTTGTAGCCGTACTCCAGGTAGCTTTGCGAGTAGTTGTAGCGCTCGGTCTTCTGCATGGCGTTGCGCACCATCGAGAAAGCGCCGTCTGCCCCGAAAAGCAATTCGGTTTGCAGTTCCTCCTCCTCACCCGTTTCGTGGTTGCGCAAAGTTGCCTTGCTCTGGCGCAGGTCCAGATCGAGCAGCTGGCGATTGAAGTGGTAGGTGATATCCGGGTTCGGCTCCGACAGGTCCATGAGCGCGACGTTCAGGCCCGCACGGGAAACCGAGTAGATAGACTGCCCTTCTTTGCCGTAGGGCTGAAAGGTCAGGTTACCTTGCTCGTCGTGCATCATGCGGCCATGCATAGGTATAGCGACCTTGCGCACAGCCTCTTCTATACCTATACCTCTAAGCGCACGGAAGCCGCGGTCGCTCAGGGCGAGGTTGATCGAACGGCCACCATCGAGCAGGATCTTACGCATGTCGGGTCGGCGCTCATACACGTCTACTTTATGACCTCGCTTGGCCAGGTATAGCGACAACAGCGAACCAACCAGTCCGGCTCCCATGATGGTGATGTTCTTTCTCTCGGTCATAGTATAGATTTCAGGGCTTCTTGCTCTTGTAAAGAAACATGTTACAATCGTGAAAGGCAATACTCTATGGCAATATACCTTAGCTGATGATGTTCCGGAAAGTCAGGTTGATGCGCGGCGCAATGGGACGGCTTGTTTTGGGGAGCAGATGCTGCCAGTGGTGCTGCGTGGTGCCTTGCATGAGCAGCAGGCTTCCGTGCTGCAGCGTAAGCTTCACGGGAGGCAATTCTTTACGCTTCCGGTGCCGGAACGCGAAACTCCGCTCCCCACCGAAACTGATAGAGGCTATACCTGGCCCGAGCGATCTTTCATCGTCGGAGTGCCAGCCCATGCTGTCCTGCCCGTGCCGGTAGAAGTTGAGCAGCACACTGTTATACCTGTCGTCCGAAGCGGCCTCTACCCTTTCCTTCAACTCCAACAGCACCGGCAGCCAGGGCTGGGGGGCATTGTAAAGGCCGGAGTAGGTATAGCCTTTGTCCCCGTACCAAGCTGTGAGCCGTGGCAGCGGCAGTTGCTTTCCAAACATCTTGATCTCCTCCTGTTGCCAGCTTATTTCCTCAGTCAGCCTTTTCAGGTATAGGTCGCTTTCGGATTCGGGGAAAAAATGCGGGGCGTAGTATACCTCAGCGTCGGGCATGTCGAGCCGTGTGAACAAATGCTGCTGATCTTTCTGTATCACGTCAGGTATAGGGTCTAATTCTCGTTGGCTCTATGATGGTCTGCCTCCAGAGGCTGGACTTGCTTCTTACGGTAAAACAACCGCCTGCGGCTGTAGTCGAGATAGTCCATCACGCGGGATGCCGTGACACCATGCAGGATAATGGAAATCATAACGATGAATCCTACGATAGACCAAAGCCGGTCCGCGTCTGCAAAATCGATCTTGGATAAGGCAAAGGCCAGGTAGAAGAAAGAGCCAATGCCCCGGATGCCAAAAAAGCTAATGGCCAGCTTCTCGCTCCAGGAACAGTTTACACCAATCAGGGCCACCAAGCTGCTCAGCGGTCGAATCACAAACAGGAACGCAAGCCCGATGTATACGTCGTTCCAGGTAAGGTAATCCAGCAGCCCGCTTACCAGGCTACCCCCGAACAGCATAAGCAAAACAACCATAAGTATGCGCTCCACCTGCAGTACAAAGTCATGCATTTCGGTGTGGTACTCATGTTCCTCTTCGTAGCTGCTCATGGTAAGGCCTGTCAGGAACACCGCCATGAAGCCGTAGCCTCCCACCATCTCCGTCAAACCATATGACACCAGCGTGGCTGACAACCCCACAAAACCGTCGCGTGTTTTGGGGAAGGCGACTTTTCTGGGAAGGTAGAAAATGAGGTAAGCCAGTACCCGCCCGATCAGGTAGCCCATGCCCACCCCGGCCGCTATACGGTAGATCAGGTCGCGCAGCACCCACTCTCCAAACCACGGCTCATTGGTGCCGACCGCCACTGCCATCACAACAGCCAACCAGGTAAATGGGAAAGCCATACCATCATTCAGGCCGGCCTCTGCCGTGAGTGAAAAACGCACATCGTCTTCTTCCTTTTCTTTGGGTGGCCCCACTTGTACCTGCTCTGCCAGCACCGGGTCGGTGGGGGCCATCACAGCCCCTAGCAGCACAGCGGCGGCGGGTGCCAGCGCCAACAGCCACCAGCCCAGTGCAGCCAGTATACCGATCGACAGGATCATGGTGATGCTCACGAGCCGAAACGGAATCTGCCAGTTCTTCCAGTTGAATTTGCGCCTGATCTTGAGGCCAGTCCCCATCAGGGAGATGATCACACTGAGTTCGGTGAGGTGCACGGCAAACGTCTCATGCCAGATAGGGTCAGGCAGGGGAAGGCCGAGCGGCAGGCTATAAATGATGGCACCCACTACCAGGAACAGGGTCGGGTAAGATAAAAAGCTTTTCTCCAGGATAGTGGGTACCCAGGCCATCGCTAGTGCCGCGAATCCGATTATTGTAAGGGCGATAATATAGATATCCATGTAAGAGGTCTTGTGAAATAAGGCAATATTAACTGTGAAAGAAGCTGATTGATATGCTTTTGGCAACCCGCCACACGGAATTCCCGGCAAGGGTGCTTATCTTTACAGATAACATCAGCTATAATACCATTGGAAGCATTAGAAAGTTATTTAGTTTGGTTTAGTGACGCCGCCTGGGGCATGCCTTTATTGATCCTGTTGATGGGCGGCGGTTTTTACTTTATGTT
>JAJLKL010000082.1:0-2773 GCA_033838975.1 Hymenobacteraceae bacterium
ACTTCAGAGGAAAGCATTCAAAAGGCGCTGGCACGGGTCAGGTATGCCTACGGCGATCAGATCGCCTCCGTGGTGCACCTGGCAGCTTACTACGACTTCTCCGGAGAGCCCAGTCCGCTGTACGAGGAGGTAACGGTCAAGGGCACGCAGAAGCTACTGAAACAGCTGCAAAACTTTAAGGTGGATCAGCTGGTGTTCTCCAGCACAAACCTTATTTACAGACCTACGGAGCCGGGCAAAAAAATAGACGAAGCTGATCCGCTGGAGCCGAACTGGGACTACCCGGAGTCCAAAGTGGATACGGAGGAGATCATCCGCAGGGAACGGGGCGATATACCCGCCGTGCTCCTGCGGATGGCCGGTGCCTACGATGAAGAAGGAAACTCCATCCCGCTCACACACCAGATCCAGCGCATCTACGAGAAAACCCTGACCAGCCATTTCTACTCCGGCGACCCCTCGCATGGCGATGTGTTCCTGCACCTGGACGACCTGCTGAACGCTTTAGAGAAAACAGTGGACAAGCGCCAGGAGCTGCCCGAAGAGATCGCCATCAACATCGGCGAACCCGAAACACCCAGTTACGAGGAGCTGCAGGACAAGATCGGGAAGCTGATACACGGAGAAGAGTGGACCACTGTGGAGGTGCCGAAGCCCATCGCCAGGACCGGTGCCTGGGCGCAGACAAAGACCGGTATAGGGGACACCTTCATCAAGCCCTGGATGATAGACCGTGCCGATGATCACTATGAGCTGGATATTTCCCGGGCCAGGAAACTGCTGGGGTGGGAGCCCAAACACCGCCTGATGGACACCCTCCCGACCATGATCAGGAAATTGAAAGAAAACCCGGAAGGCTGGTATAAGAAGAATAAACTGGATACCTCCGGGCTAAGCAAGGAGCAAAAGCAACAGGAAGGGCAACCATAATATTCTCCTTGTGTACATGTATGACAAAGGACCGGCCATGTATACTGAGACCGGGCCTTTAACAGATGATAAACTATGGCTAAAAGAGTTTTGCTGATCATTCTCGATGGCTGGGGCATTACGCAGGAGGGACAAGAGGAGGTATCCGCCATTGTACAGGCCGACACGCCCTTCATGGACAAAATATGGAAGGAAGAGCCGCACTGTCAACTACAGGCGCATGGCATAGCAGTAGGGCTGCCGGAGGGGCAGATGGGCAATTCGGAGGTCGGCCATATCAACCTGGGGGCCGGTCGTGTAGTGTACCAGGAGCTGATGAAAATCAATATGGCCATAGAGGATCACAGCCTGCACAAGAACAAACTGCTGCTCGATGCGCTGCAGCGGGCTAAAAAAGAGGGCAAAAAAGTGCATTTCATGGGCCTGGTATCTGACGGCGGTATACACGCGCACATAGACCACCTGAAGGCACTCTGCAGCATTGCCAGGGAGCAGGAAGTGAAGGAGCTGTATATCCATGCGTTCACCGATGGCCGGGATGCCGATCCGAAAAGTGGCACCGGCTTTTTGGAAGACCTGGAGAAACACCTGCGGCAGACTACCGGCAAGCTCGCCAGCATCATGGGCCGCTACTATGCCATGGACCGCGGCAAGAACTGGGACCGTACCGCCATTGCTTACCAGGCGCTGGTCAATGGCAGGGCCGGTACCTATGCAAAGGCTGCTGACTGGAAGCGGGCAGTACAGGAAAAGTATGAAAATAAGGAAACAGATGAGTTCATCAAGGCGATCGTGCTCACCGAGCAGGAGGAGCCCATTGCCACAATAAGCGAAGGGGACACCGTACTCTGTTTTAATTTCCGGACCGACAGGGCACGTCAGATCACGGAGGCGCTTACCCAGCGCGACTTTCCGGAGCACGACATGTACCGGCTCAACCTGCACTACCTTACCATGACCCGTTATGACGAAACCTACCAAAATGTCGGTGTGCTGTTCGAGAACGAAAACCTGAAGAATACGCTGGGAGAGGTATTATCAAAGGCTGGTAAAAGGCAGATCCGGGTTGCTGAGACCATCAAGTATCCGCACGTGACTTACTTCTTCAACGGTGGACAGGAAAAGGAGTTTGAAGGGGAGGAGCGGATCATGATCGACTCGCCGGATGTGCCCACGTTCGACCAGAAGCCGGAGATGAGCGCCGAGGGTATACGGGACGCGATTCTGCCGAAGCTAAAGGAGCGAGCTGCCGATTTTATCTGCCTGAACTTTGCCAACGCCGATATGGTAGGGCACACCGGTGACATGGAGGCAGCCATCAAAGCCTGCGAAACGGTCGATAGCTGCACCCGGGCGGTTAGCGAAGCAGCCCTGGAGGCAGGCTATGCGGTGATCATACTCGCCGACCATGGCAACGCAGAGAAAATGAAGAACCCGGATGGTTCTCCTTTTACCGCGCATACCATCAACCCTGTGCCCTGCATCCTTTTAGGTATGGAAAAAGGTATTAAACTAAAAAATGGCAGACTGGGCGATGTGGCTCCCACCATACTCTCGCTAATGGAGCTGGACAAACCTGAAGAAATGAGTGGGAAGGTGTTGCTAGAAAGACGATAGCGGGACCTCCCAGGTCCCGCCTTCATCAGAAGGGACCTGGGGTGGCTGGAGCCGGTACCGCAAACAAACCTCCTTCCTGATCAGGATAACAACGGAAAACTGCCTACGAAGCCATGGCCTTGCTCGACACGTGCTGGGCCTCACGTACCATCTGAGAGGCGTAGCCCCACTCGTTGTCGTACCAGCTCATGATCTTCACCAGGTCTCCGCCCACTACCTGGGTCAT
>JAJLKL010000083.1:0-5018 GCA_033838975.1 Hymenobacteraceae bacterium
ATCAGGTTCACACCGGACTCCATCCTGATGTTCCCTTCTGAAATGATGGTACCCTGGAAGCTGGTGGAGTTGCCCAGGTGCACTCTCCCTTTCACGATCCAAAAGATGTTCTTGGCCTGCGCGCCGTTTTGCAACAGCAAGCCTGTGCCAGGGGCCGGAGGTGTGGGCGATGGCGTGGTGAGGTCCCCGTCAATCACGAACACGAACCTAGAGTTAACGTCGCCGTTGCCGTCCAGCACGACGATTCCATCCAGGTGCACATTTCCGGTGCAGTGGAAGATTCCCGGCAGACTACCTCCTGCTTTCAGGCTTGTGTCGTGAAAGGTGCGTCCTGGGGCATTTCTGTAGTAGGTATAAACAGCCTGGGCATCCTGCAGCGCCTCTGAGGCAATAGGCTGGTTGATTTGCCTGTTGCCGCGTACGAGCAGGTTACCGTCATCTGTGAAAACTCCCTGCGGCGTAAGACCAAGGTCTCCGGTCACGCCCGTAGTTCCCGTGTTGCTCACGTAGCTCGAGCCTAACACAGCGAAGGTGCTGGACTTACCGAGCTCCGGCCCTGATTGTGCCTTACTAAGGGTGATAGTGGCAATCAGAAAGAGGTTGAGTAAGAGTAACAGTTTATTCATATAGCTTTCGTAAAAGGAAATATCATCAGAATCTTATATATATAGATTCTACTTTAGAGATTGAACATTTCCATTTACTGAAAACCTACAAATAGGTTATACCCAATTAGAAAGTTTATACGTTTTTATATAATAGATATTTAATATATTTATTAATTTATATTTACTGAAAAAATATACTTTTTAATATATTTATAACTCTATATTTTTTCATGTACAATTTTACCACAAATTATACAGGACACCACCTAATAAGATATCCTTAATACAGAGTCAAAAAACCAATGTTTTATAAAAATATTCAAATACACCACAACAAGGCCGGAGTTGCAGGGCGACAAAAAGAGTGCAATAAAGCAGAAAGCCCTGCTACTGAGGTAGTAGCAGGGCTTTCTGATAGGCGAAATATGCTTTTATACGTTCACGTGGCGCTCCGCGTGGTAAGAAGAACGCACCAACGGACCAGACTCCACGTACTTGATCCCTCTCTTCAGGCCTTCCTCGCGGTAATGCTCGAACAAGTCCGGGTGAATGAATTCGGCTACCTCCAGGTGCATCTTGGTTGGCTGCAGGTACTGGCCTAAAGTCAGAATATCACAGCCATTAGCCGCCAGGTCATCCATCGCCTGGTATACCTGCTCCCTTGTCTCACCTAAGCCCAGCATGATACCGGTCTTGGTGCGCTTGCCATACTCCTTCGTGCGGCGGATCTGCTCCAGCGAGCGATCATACTTGGCCTGCGGGCGCACACGACGGTAAAGCTCTTTTACCGTCTCCATGTTATGCGACACGACCTCCTGGCCCGGCGAGATCATCGTGATCAGCGCGTCCCAGCTGGCCTTCACATCAGGGATAAGTGTTTCAATGGTAGTGGTAGGAGACATGAGTTTCACCTGCTTCACCGTATCGTGCCAGATGGCTGCGCCACGGTCTTTCAGCTCGTCGCGGTTCACAGAGGTGATCACAGCATGCTTCACGCCCATCAGCTTGATGGCCTCAGCCACACGGCGCGGCTCGTCCTCGTCGTACTCGTTCGGGCGGCCAGTGGCCACGGCGCAGAACGAGCAGCTGCGGGTACAAACATTGCCTAATATCATAAACGTGGCTGTACCTGCTCCCCAGCACTCGCCCATGTTCGGGCAGTTGCCGCTCTCGCAGATGGTATGCAGCTTATATTCGTCTACTATGCTTCTTACTTTCGCGTACTCCTTCCCTACCGGCAGCTTTACACGCAGCCAGTTAGGCTTACGTGGTTTACCCAAAGCGTTCAGCCCCTCGGGGGTAGCGTTGGGCTGTATAACCGGAAGTGTCATTAATTCGTCCATGGTGCAAAGATAGGAACTTATGCGTTAAGAGATTAGCCGTTTGCCAAGAATTGTGCTCCCGGGCACCTTACGCACGGCTACATGCTACCCTAACAAGGCCCGCTCCTTTATTGTTCGGCAGGCGGGTTATTTGCGGCGGCCGTAGTAGAGGTTCAGGTATACCGACGTGAACAGCTGCTCGTTATCGGCCTGCGGTATGATGACCAGCTCTTTCGGGTAAGCCTCCAGCATAAAGCCGACCTCTATACCGGCGATGCTCTCCCGGTAGCGGCCATACTCAAAGCTTAAGCCGGCTTTCACGTGCGCCCCAAGGTTCACGTTGGCCTCACCCAGGCCCTGAAACACATTGGCATTGCCCTGCACGTTCTCCAGGTTGCGGTGCCGCTCCGGATCATACTGCTCCGTGCGCACATCCTGCAAAGCCGGTCCGCCATAGTTATAGCGGATGTAGTAAGGCACCAGCAGGCCCAGCGAAGGCCCCACCGCCCCAATGGCGTTTACCTGTACCCCCGACTCTGCCGCCTTCCGGAACAGCACGATCTCGCGGCCGTACTGCGGGCGCACCACAAAGAGGTAGTTCTGCTTGCCGGCAATGAAGAAGTCACCGGTCTCGGTGCTGTACAGGCGGTTCTCCTTCGGGTGCTTTACCTCTACAATCTCTATGGCGCCAAACTGGTACATGCGCTCGCTCATAAAGTAAGACGAACGGACAAAGGCCCCGCCGATCAAACCGCCGTTGGAGTTAAAGTTCAGACCGTAGCTCAGTTCATTCTGAAAACTTTCTTCCTCGTTGAATTGAGCAGCTGCCGGAAAAACTACGCCCAGGGCCAGCGCCAGGACAAGTGCAAGGTATCTCACCACCCGATTATGATTTTAGAGTTTATTTATAATGAAAGTAATTAAATTTACGCTGTTACAAAACTATAGTTAGCACACATGGCAACCATAAACAGCGCATACAAAGGCAACTTACGCACCTCCGCCCAGCACATCGCCTCTGGCAACACCATCATTACCGACGCACCCGTAGACAACAACGGCAAGGGGGAGGCATTCTCTCCCACCGACCTCGTGTGCGCCGCCCTTGGCAGCTGCATGATGACCATTATGGGCATCACGGCAAACCGCTGCGGCATCGATATCGAAGGGATGGAGATCGAAACCACCAAGATCATGGCAGCAGAACCCCGTCGCATTGCTGAGATAGTACTCAACTTCAGAATGCCCGCCAAGCCCTACACCACCAAGGAAAAAGCGATTCTGGAGAACGCTGCCCGTACCTGCCCGGTGGCGCTGAGCCTGCACCCGGAGGTAAAGCAAACCGTTAATTTCCAGTACTAACCTTTATAACAGTGGCAGCGTGGCGGTTAGTATAACCCGCTACGCTGCTATATGTTTTTTCAGTGCATCCACGCTTATCCCCAAGTGGGAGGCGTCGTAGGTACAGGTGCCGTCCTGCACCAGCAGCAGCTGCGGCGACTCATGTTTCACGTGTAATAACTCTGCCACCTCGTTGGATACCGGACGGTACGCAATCAGGTCCAGGTAGTAAGGTTTCACGTGGTCCAGTCCGGCTCCGGCCCACTGGCGCTCCAGTCTGCTCTTAGCCGTGGAGCTGATCGAACAAGCCGTGCTGTGCTTGAAAATAACTATAGGCGTACTCTTTGATTCCTGTAAAACTTCATCCAACTGCTCGGTGCTGGTTAGCGGGTGCCAGTTCATATGCTTTCGTGTTTAAATGCTTCCTTAGATCTTTTTCACCTTCTTCCGCTTCCGCTTCCAGAAAGGCTTTCTCTTTTTGACAGGCTCCCCGTTCTCGTCAAACTGGTACCTGCCCCTCTCGTCTTTGGCCTTTAGCCTTCTCCGGCCTGCTTCCCCTTTTTTAAAGTTGTAGGCGCCGGTGTTCAGATGGGTGTCTTTGTAAGTTGCCTCTGCTTTCTCTGCTTCTTTCAGAAACTTTTTCCGCTCCTGCTTGTGGTTCTCCGCCGATTCGTAGCTGATCTGGCAGAAAGCAGGCACGGCCGTCAGCAGCACAAGCGCTAGCAGCAGGGCTAACCGCCTGGCAAAAGAAAAGGGAAAAGAGACAACATCACACACCATCACCTGACTGTATTTGTGGTTATACTGATTTTTAATATACTGGTTTGGCTACATTCACAGGATCCGTTTGCGCTTCTTCACCCGGCCGTTCTTGTCCGTCTCCACGTTCACGCCTTCCAAGCCTTTGCCGCCGGGCCCCAAGACCTCTATTTTATTGCGCTTGCTGCTTGGCTTAGGGCAGGGGATGATACCTTTGCGCTGGCAGCTAGTGCCTAGTAAAAGCGGCAGGCAAAGCAGGTACAGGAGTAAAGCGCGACGTTTTAGCATAGCGGTTCTTTTTATAAGCTTCAGTTTAGTACACCAGCATAGCCTCTACCTTTTCGCGCAGGCGCTGTTTTGGCAGAAACTCCTGCTCCAGTGGCGGCGAGAACGGAACGGCAGTATCCAGGCTGGCCACACGGGCCACCGGCGCATCCAGGAACTCAAAGCAGTGCTCCCCGATCCAGGCAGCGATCTCACCGCCTATCCCCCCGGTCATGGTGTCTTCGTGCACGATGAGCACGCGGCCTGTTTTTTCCACGGCCTCGCGCACAGCCTCCTTATCCCAGGGCAGCAGCGAGCGCAGGTCCAGTATGTGCAAGCTGATGTCAGTCAGCTCCTGCTGCAGCTGCTTGGCCCAGTGCACGCCCATGCCGTAGGTAATGATGGTCAGGTCAGAGCCCTCTGCCACTGTTCTGGCCTTGCCGATCTCCACTGTATAATAATCGTCCGGGATCTCCTGCGAGATAGAGCGGTACAGCAGCTTGTGCTCAAAGTACATCACCGGGTTCGGGTCTTCGATGGCGGCATTCAGCAAGCCTTTTGCATCATACGGAGTTGACGGGTACACGATCTTCAAACCCGGTGTGTGGAAGAACCAGGCCTCGTTGCTTTGGGAATGGAACGGGCCGGCTGCCGTACCCGCCCCTGTTGGCATCCGCACCACCACATCGGCATGCTGCCCCCAGCGGTAGTGGCTCTTGGCCAG
>JAJLKL010000084.1:0-3600 GCA_033838975.1 Hymenobacteraceae bacterium
TTTATTACTGGTTTTCATGTTGATTTCTTTTAGTGGTGATGCGATACATTAATTTACACTTGCACCTGTGTGCCTGGCAGCGTACCCCTTCAGGTCATCCAACGTCAGCCCCAGCAGTTTCATGGTTCTCAGAAAAGCCGGGAGCTCCTCCTCTACAAACTGCTCCTTCTTCAGGGCGATGGTCCTCTCCAAACCGTCATCCGCCAGAAAGTAACCAATGCCTCTTTTGTTGTAGATGATGCCCTTGTCCTGCAGGTAGTTGAATGTGCGCATGGTCGTGTTCGGGTTCACTTCAAACTCTACTGCCATATCCCTGATCGATGGGATCTTGTCTCCGCTCTGCCACTTCTTCTTCAGGATGTTCTCAAAGAAGCGGTTTGCAATCTGCAGATAGATCGCCTGATTTTCTTTAAACTCCATCTTACACCTGCCTTTCTTTTAGTTTGAAAAACGACACAACCAGCAGGAACAGCGGCAGCACAAACCAGAACAGGAACGGGATCAGCTGATCGGTGATGAACTTCATCGTACCTTCAAAGCTGCTGGCAGCCCCCTCCTCAAAGCGCGCGCCCTCATTTCCGAAAAGCATATACCCCAGCAATCCAGTGTAGGCCACCAGCACCACCGCAAGGATAAAGAGGGCCAGCAGCGTCTTTAAGAAATTATTGCCTTTAAAGGCGGTAGCCCCCAGGAAGAAGATGGTCTGCAGCACCAGAAAGACCCCAACGGGCCTGATAAACTGATTGCTGGTCAGGTTGGGCAGATTAGCCGGCTGCCCAGCCACCAGGGCACTAAAAAGAGCAAGCACAAATACTCCGGCCACCGCTGCAATGAGGTAAATGGGGCCAACGATCAGCCACGCTCCTACCAGCTTCTCGGCCGTGGATACCGGCAGCGTCAGGAATGCATAGCTCTTCTGGGGCGTGTGCATCTCGCTATACACCCGGCTCGTGAAAATGTAGCCACCCAGGAACAGTACCACCAGGTACAGCGGGATCAGGTTACTTATGGCATGGGGATTAAAGTAAGCCGTAAAGCCGGAGATGACCAGCAGCACCCCCACAATGGCGACTACCGCAACCCACATCGAGCTTATGTTCATGTACAGCTGCCGTCTCATAAAGTGGCCCAGCCGTGTCAGGTTAAATTCAGTGTTCATAGTTTTATCTTGTACAAATGGTCTTCAACAATGGTATTATCTGTTAGTACACTCTTAAAAAATGCCTCCAGGGGGTAAGTCAGGTCTATCTCCTGCGTCTCCAGCAAAAAGGCACAGCCAATCGCCGCTACCCCGATCCAAAGCGAATGCAGGTTTACAGAGGCTTTCTGCTTCCTGTAACCGCGCAGGGCGTCTATGTGGATATTAGTATTCATACTTCAGGTTGGCAAAACTCTCGTTGATCGCCTCAGGGTTTTTGATGATGCCGTTAAACAGCAGCTCCAGGTCCACACGGCTGTCGTAGCCGGCCAGGTTCTTCGTAATGCCAGCCTTCCGGCCTTGCAGCTCCTCTGCATAAATTATCTCCTCATCCGGCACACCCGCCAGGTTGTACTCAAAGGCAAGCCGTTCAGAAATAGCCGCAATGCTGTGGTTAAAGATGATGTTGCCCCGCTCCAGCACCACAATGCTATCGATCAGGTTTTCCAGGTCGCGCACCTGGTGAGTGGAGATGATGATAATCTTGTCCTCATCCAGCGCCGCCGCCATAATTTTTCTGAACTGGCTTTTAGAGGGGATGTCCAGCCCGTTAGTAGGCTCATCCAGGATCAGCACGCGAGCGTTGGTAGCCAGGCCAAAGGCAATCAGGAACTTCTTTTTCTGCCCGTAGGACAGCGTGGAGAGCTTGGCATCCTCTGCCAGCTCAAACTCGGCTAGGTAGGCGTTCAGTTGGTTTTGGCTGAACTTGCTGTAGAAAACGGAGTTAACCTTTACGAAGGTAGAGAGGCTGATCGGCGGCAGGTTAAACTCCTCCGGGATCAGGTAGATATCCTGCAGCATCACAGGTTTACGATCCTGCGCATCAAAGCCAAACACCTTGCTTTCCCCGCTGTTCGGGTACAGTAGGCCAGCGATCAGCTTCAGCAGCGAAGACTTCCCTGCGCCGTTCTTACCCAGCAGGCCATAGATATACCCCGGCTGCAGGGTCAGGCTCAGGTTCTCGAAGAGCGGCTTGTTCTTCTTGTACCTGAAGTCAAGATTAGAAAGTTTTATCATAGTTTTACCTTGTTAGTGTATTAGTCAAATAGTACACTACAAAAGTAAAAGAGGTTTTGATATTGTCAAACTTTTTTCGAAAAATAATTTTTAGTTTAAGAGGATGTAGTTGCACTAAAACAACAGCGCCACCCTTGGGAGGTGGCGCTGTGCTGTATTAATTATTGTAAATACTCTTTTAGATATGGATAGCACGGTTCTCTGTTGCTGCCAGGCAGGCTTCTTTCATCGCCTCAGCAAATGTAGGGTGCGCATGACTCATACGGGCCACATCCTCGGCAGAGGCACGGAACTCCATCGCCGTCACTGCCTCGGCAATCAGGTCAGCGATACGCGGTCCGATCATGTGCACGCCCAGGATCTCGTCTGTTTCCTTATCAGCCAACACCTTCACAAAGCCGTCGGTGTCGCCGGAGGCCTTCGCACGGCCGGAGGCCTTGAACGGGAACGAGCCGGACTTATAGGCACGGCCCTGCTCCTTCAGCTGCTCCTCGGTAAAGCCTACGCCTGCCACCTCTGGCCAGGTATACACCACGCCCGGGATCAGGTTGTAGTTGATGTGCGGCTTCTGGCCCACGATCTGCTCTGCTACCAGCACGCCTTCTTCCTCGGCTTTGTGCGCCAGCATCGCGCCACGCACTACGTCACCGATGGCATAAATGCCCGGTACGTTGGTCTCCAGGTGGTCGTTTACGGCAATCATGCCACGCTCACCCATCTGCACGCCCGCATTCTCCAGACCAAGCCCTTCGGTGTATGGCTTACGGCCAACCGATACCAGCACGTAGTCGCCTTCAAAAGTTACTGTCTCGCCTTTCGGGTTCTCAGCAGTTACTTTTACCACGTCGCCTTCGTTCGTAGCGCCGGTTACTTTGTGGCTCATGAAGAACTCAAACTTCAGCGACTTCTTCAGGATACGCTGCAACTCCTTGCCCAATGCGCGGTCCATCGTCGGGATGATGGAGTCCATGTACTCGATCACCTGCACTTTGGTACCCAGGCGGGCATACACTGAACCCAGCTCCAGACCGATTACACCGCCCCCGATGATGATCAGGTTCTTCGGCACCTCTGTCAGGCTCAACGCCTCAGTAGAGGTGATGATACGCTTCTTGTCGATTGGCAGGAATGGGAGCGTTGTTGGTTTAGAACCTGTCGCGATGATCGTGTTCTTCGTCTCGATCTGCTGCTCCTTACCCTCTGCGTCTGTGATCTTGATCGTGTTCTTGTTCACAAAAGAGCCAAGGCCGAAGTACGTATCGATCTTGTTCTTTTTCATCAGGTAGGTAATACCGTCGTTATTCGACTTCACCACCTCACCTTTGCGCTTGATCATCTGCTGCAGGTTCACCTTCAGGTTATCCAGCTCAATGCCATGGTCCGCA
>JAJLKL010000085.1:0-38261 GCA_033838975.1 Hymenobacteraceae bacterium
AGCAGCTGGCCATCTCCCTTAATAAATTGTACTGTTAAGCAGGGAAGGTTGCGCTTAGATCCTTCTCCTCTAGCCATTCTTAAGTAGCACTCCATATACAATAAACCTCAGGATAAGTGTAGGAGAATACCTGTTTTTTAACTTGCTAAATGAGTAGTAGTACTTAGTAGAATACGTACTTATAGGTCAACTTCTAGGATTGCACAGTCGTTTAACACACTATCTTATTAATTGGGAGTGCCCCTAAATTGGACTTAAATTATTTGATTTTAAAGCTATGAACAAACTGACCTTAAAGGGAAAAAGCTGGATGATTATGCTGCTCGCAGTGTTTGCTTTTACAGCATGCGATGACGATGATGATGACATTGTGCTGGATGAACTGACAGCAGAGGAGTTCGTGAACCAGGCGGCGGTGAATAACCTGTTCGAGATTGAGACAAGTAACCTGGCTTTGCAAAATGCAGAGACAGAGGAGGTAGAGCAGTTTGCCGAGCAAATGATCGAAGACCACACCACAGCAAGCGCTGAATTAACAGCCCTTGCAAGCAGCAAAGGGATAGCCGTACCTACTACACTGCCACAGGAAGAGCAAGCAACCCGAAACAGGCTGGCGGCCCTGAACGGTATTCCGTTCGATAAAGATTATATGACGGTACAGGTTGAGGCCCATGAGGAAGCCGTGGCTCTTTTCCAGCGGGCAGTAGATGAGTTGGATGACGCAGAGCTAAGGTTTTTTGCCGAACAGACTTTGCCAATCCTGGAAGAACACCTTGTAATGGCACGGGAGCTTAAAGAGGTGACAGATGAGCTGTAATTCTTTTTTTCCTAGATAGATAAAGAGCTGCCTTGTTAAACAAGGCAGCTCTTTATCTTTTACCAGCAGCTGAGATTTCTTCCTTGCCGTCACCATCCAGTATCCCGTTGAAGATGATCTTGACAAGCCCCTCAAAAACGGCGGCAGGCGTATACGGAAGCTCTTTGATAAGCTCACGCGGTACCTGCTTCGTGAAGTCCGGGTTCAGGATGGTTTCCAGTGAGCTGGCGTAAAGCAGCACGGCCAGGGAACGGTTCGCGTCTTTGCGGATGTACCCTTTTCGCACGCCCTCGTCGAGCAGTGTGCTGAAGCGAAGGTAGGCGGAGGCGGCATAGTCTTGCAGCAGCTTCCAGCTTTGGGGAGAGTTATGTTTGATGTCTTCTACAAAGAATGGGCTGATGGCATGGATCTTGGTTCCAATGTAGCTGAAGATGTTCCTTGTCTTACTCAGGAAGTCTACTTCCTCATCCCGCAGTATATTTTCTACACCCTGCTGTATCTCTGCCTGATACTTTAGAATAACCTGGTCCAGCAGTTCCTGTTTGCTGGTGAAGTACTGGTAAAGTGTTTTCTTGCTCATTCCAAGATTACGAGCCAGGTCCGCCATCAAAACTTTGCTGTACCCGGAGGTAAAGAACAGGTTACCAGCCTCATTCAAAATTCGCTCTCTTGGAGTAGTATCGGTATTCATAGTTAGCAGTTAGGTCTGAGCATCTGCATTTGCAGCAACCTCTCAAATATATAAACAAACTTATAACAGTTGGAAATAAATGCATGTAAACTTGATTTCCTTATGGCTTGCCTCTGTTCGGTTAACAATAGGAAACACCCAGCTCAGAAAGGGGACAGAGTTAAAGTCTTTCCTGCACGTTGCTCTTCACCTGGCTATCTGAAGACGCTTCTTGAGGATTGCAGTACAGCAGGTCGTAAGTAGTTATACCCGCTTGAATGGCACACGGAATCGTTATAAGAGTCTTTTATATATATTCATGGTGCTCAAAGTAAGTTTATACATGTAGTCGGTTGAAATATAGATACTTTTATATGTATATTAAGGTTATGTATTTGTTAATATTTTTGGTGCAGCAGCTTGTGTTTTATGGTTTTGCCGCCTAAATTGCATTAAGCAAATGAGAAAAACTGAACTGGATTTATTACTTATTGTACTATAGCTGGTTTGTTAAATGGTTGCCCGTTAGCTAATAAAGCTGGCACTCTAGTTGCTTCTCAACTGCAAATTTGGAATAGAAAAATTTAGCTTATGCTGGACATTATCAACTTTGTAGCCTTATCTGGAATTTTCAACATTCTTTTCTTCTGGTATGCTTCAACTAAAATGAAATCTAAACCGGACCCGGTTAAAACATTGATCGTGTCGTTTGTGTTTTCTATTCCCCTCAGCTTTCTCCTTATAGGCGTGTACACTACTATGCTGATCTATGCTGCCAGGCACGGTGCCAGCGAAGATGCCATGTGGGAGTATATGGAGCAGGAGGAACTGCAGTAAAAGAGTTTATACTTTACTTCTGAATAAAACAAAAGCCACTGTCGAGGTGGCTTTTGTTTTTTATATGGCCTTAGTGCAGTACTACTACGTCGTCTCGGGCTATAAGTGGAGTGCCGGCATACCTGTTACTTCGGGGACCATTCTCCAGTTTCAGCACGCCTCTCGGGCATACGTGCGCACAGATACCGCAGCCTACGCAGGCGGAGCGAATAATAGGCTCGCCCTTTTGCGCATAGTGCCGCACATCGATACCCATTTCGCAATAAGTAGAGCAGTTGCCGCATGAAATGCACTGGCCCCCGTTGGTGGTGATACGGAAGCGGGAGAAGTGCTTTTGTAGCAGCCCCAGGTAAGCGGCCAGCGGGCAGCCGAAACGGCACCATACCCTGTTACCCATGATCGGGTAAAACCCTACGCCAATGACTCCAGAAAAAATGGCCCCGATAAAAAAGCCGTAGGAGCTGGAGAAGCCATGGGACAGGTCGCCCAGCAAACGTCCTTCACTCCAGGAGTTGATCCAGAGTAAAACCGTGGTTGCGATCACAAAACCCAGGATAGGGTATATGATCGCCACTTCCCACTGCCATGCGCGGCGGCTTTTGTCGGAGAGGTGGCGATAGGGGTCACCGGCAGTTTCTGCAAGGCCGCCACAGCCACACACCCAGGAGCAATACCAGCGCTTACCATAGAAATAGGTGAGCACGGGCGTGGCTACAAAAGAGAGCACTGCCCCCCAAAAGACCATGAACACACCCAGCGCAGCCCCATTGTCCACCAGAAAGCCGACTGTTCCCGGGAACAGGTAGTCATACTTGAGGGGCCAGAAATAGCTGAAGTAAAACTCCGGCTGGTTCAAGAAGAGCAGCAGCGCAGGCAGCAGAAAGGCGAAGCCTAACTGAAAGAACATGACGGAGACGGTGCGGATGATGTGATACCGGCTGTTGCGATACTTGAGCAGGGCATGCAGGCCCATGATCAGAACGGCCAGCGTATAGAAGGTGCCGTACAGGAACCACTGGTCGGCGGGACGGTTACGGAGCCACTGGCTGAGCGGCTCTACAGCCTGAATGAGGCCCTGCAACGTCTCAGGAAACCAATACAGCAGAATGTAGAATCCGGTTAACACGACACCTACCACCCACGCCGAGGCTCCCCGGGCTGTCATGTTGTTTTGCCAGGCACCGTTGTTCTGCTCAGCTACAGACTGCTGTTGCCTTACCTCCCAGATGTACAGCAGGCTCCCTGTGGTAAAAGCGGCCATGCCGCCCAGGCCGGACAGCGTGGGGGAGACGGCTTCTGCCCCGAAGGCTGCTATCAGTAAGCCCAGTATACCGAGGGAAAGCAGCAGCAATCCGACTTTCTTTAATGCTCCTCCCATAGCTCTGGAAGAGGTAACGGGCGCGGTGTAGGTAGAGGTGCTAGTGTTCATATCATACTGTCTTAGCAGCTGGTAGAATCAGAAAAAAGGCCGAAGCGATCACGGAGATGCCACCACTTGCTGCGTTGTGTTGGTTGCCCCTGCTGCGGGTACCGCTCAATGTACTGCTTGATCAGTTCCTCCTCATACTGCTGAAAGAACTCGGGATCGAAGTTGACTGCCGGCAATTCCTTGATGACCATGTGAATGGTATACCTGTTTTGTAGCCAATGGTGGCACAAGTCATGCCGGTAGCGAACCCCTAACAGATTAATACCTTTCAGCTCTGCTGACTCCCTCTGGTAGAACAGGCGAATCGCCTTTTTCCGGTTGTGGTGTTCCCAGTAAAAGGTGTCAAAGCGCTCATCCCATTCAGCGGGAACATAGCCGTAGGTCTGGTACTCTATATCAAAAAACTTGGCCGAGTTAAACCATGGCCCACGAAGATAAGCCTGTGGTTTCTCCGTTAATGTTTTGGCCAGGGCTTCGCCATGCTTCCGGGCAGTATACCACAGTTGCTCTACTGCAGGCGAAGCAGGGGCTGGCTTACGGAACTCCGCACAGTCGCCGATGGCGTATACATCCTGCAGGTTTGTCTCAAAGTATTTGTTTACCAGTACGCCTTTACTTAGCTCTAAAGCAGTGCCTTGTAAAAAATCTACATTAGGCTTTACACCTGTTGCTATACCTACAAACTGGCAAACCATTTCTTCACCGTTCTTTGTGATGATCGATCGTACACGACCATCTGTATCGGGTGTTATGGCGGCGAGTTCCTCTTTCAGGCGCAGCGTAATGCCACGCTCGCGGATATGTCGGGTTACTAGTTGTGCCTCCTGCTGTGGCAGCACATTCTGCCAATACAGCTCTTCCCGTACAAGCATGGTCACCGCTATGCCGCGGCTCTGCAGCATCTCTGCCAGCTCAACCCCGATCAGTCCTCCGCCTACCACCACGGCTTCTGAGATGCCGGCGGTATTCTTTTCCAGCAGCTCAAGGTCTTGCAGGGTAACCAGCCCTTGCACGCCCTCCATCTCCTGGCCGGGCCAGTCATAGAGGGCAGGGCAGGAGCCTGTGGCCAACACCAGTTTATCATAGGTTATACTTGCCCGGCTCTTCAGTTGTAGCTGCTTTTTCCCGAAGTCCACTCTTTCCACCCGATCGTGCACAAGCTCCAGCTGGTGTTCTTTCCAGTACCAGTCGGCATAAGGTACAATATCCTTATAGCGCATGTGCCCCATGTACACATACATCAAGGCGGGCCGTGAAAAATGGGTGGCAGACTCGGCAGAAACTATTGTTATACGGCAGTCGCTGCGGCTCCGCACCTGTTGTGCCAGCGTCACGCCTGCAATGCCGTTCCCTACGATTACCAGATGCTCCTTCTCCTGCATTTTGTTACCCTCTTCAGGCTTATATTGTAGCTCTTATAAGCTTAAACAGCCTGAATTGTTTAGTTTCCGATGGAGGCGGATGTTTACCGCATAAGTGAAAGCCCACCTCGAGTAGTCAAATATACGATTTGCAGGGGTTAATCACACCTTTAAGTAAAGTATTGGAAAAGCAAAAGGGACGCTCCTGGCGCCCCTTTTCTATACTTCTCTTAAGCGTTCTTTGTTAATGACTACCGGCACTGCTGCCAACGTCTTCTCCGCCATCCTGCACGTCGGCGCTGCCACGGCTACCGCTTTTCTGAGATGGCGCTCCGCCAACGTTTCCTTTCAACAGGTCCTCTTCACTCACTTTCTCCTGCTTCTGGGCAGTAGGGTGGATGTTGGGCACCTTGTTTCCTTCGTTCACGGTTTTATTTACGTCTTCATTTTTCAGCTTATCCTGATCTCTGTCGTTTTTGTCGTTTCTATTTGTGCTCATTGTTTTCTAAAATTAAACTTCTGGATAAACATAGGAGAGCGGGTTGGGCTCTCCTATGCATCACTTAACCATTATCTGTTCTCTTTTACTTAGTAACGGTCCCCATAGTTGTGATCTGAGGGATTTCTGCTCGCATTTTGCCGGTACTGCCCCCGCTCCGGATGACGGCTGGTGTAGTTGCCGTGGTAACTGCGGCGCTCTCCGCTCAGTGGGTCATACTGGCGATCATAGTCCGGGTCATAGTTGCTGGTCCCGTCGTAGCCATAACTCAGGGAGCCGGCCTCGTTCCCATAGTTCGCTCCTCCGCCCTGGCCATAGTGATCCGGGCCGTAGTCGGCGTCGAAGTTGCTGGTTCCGTAGCGGTCTCTGTCGTCTATGCGGCTGCGCACACTTCTTTCAGAGCTGCTGCCTCCGAACCGGGTGCCGTAGCCTCCGCTGGTGGGTCTGTACTGTTCATCCCAGTTGCGGTTGCCGCGGTTTCTGTCTCTGTCTCTGCCATAGTCTGCACGGTCGTACTCGCCCCGGTCGTTGTGGTAATAGCCGCTCCAGTCACGTTCGTAGTCGCGTTGCCCGGACATCTGGCCTGCCCGTCGGTTGCTTTGGTTATAGTTGTGGTTATAGTCGCGGTTATAGTCTCTGTTGTAGTCGCGGTTGTAGTCTCTATTATAATCTGTATCCTGATCCCTGCCGCTGTTGCCTCTGTTCCAGTCCCAGGTGCTTTCGTTTCGGTGGTTGCTTTCAGTGTCCAGCCTGTAGGCGCCGCGGTACTGGTCCGGGTCCATGGGGCGTTCATCGCCGCGGTAGTGATTTCTGTAATCTGTATATCCGGTTCTGTTATACCAATCTGTTCCTTCCATAGTAGTTGTATGCTTTTAGTTCTACTTTTTTAACGCATGTACGTGCTTTGGGTTTAGGCAGACATTAGGCTCCTGCTTAACCCAATGGCCTCCGGCCTCCGTAAGTAGTAGTGTAAATTGATATGAACCATAATCTGATAACAGCTATGAGAGACGAAAGAAGAGATAACTACCGTGATGAGAGAGAGCCCCGTTGGTTGCATGGCCACCATTCAGGCCAGCGCTCTGATCGCGGGAACTATAATATAGACACGCACTTTAACCGCGGGTACGGCAGCAATGCGGCCAGCCAGTATGGAGACCAGGCCAGCTTTAACAGCAACGCCGACCAGGAGCAGATGTACCCGCAGGGAAGGTTCCAGTCCGGTGGTGCTCACTATAGCGGCGAGGACTATGCCCAAGGGGGCAGCCGTGGCCCTGGCAACCAGTACGGCGTTACTTTTATAGGGGATGAGTACAACTCCGGCCGCCACTACGATGCGCGTGCTGACTACAGCGACCGTGACTATGATGACCTGCGCCGTCAGGGCCGTCAGGACTACAGGTACGGCATGGCCGATGAGCGATTCGGGCATGATGTACGCCGTGGCAACGACAGCGGAAACTGGGCGCGTGGCTCGCGCGGCGACTATGAGTCATACCGCCGTTACGAGCACAACAACCCCAACTACGACAACGATTACACCACCGGCTTTGCGGGCCGTAACTACACCCGCGGCGTGGACCATTACGGCGAAGACAGCCGCTATAGCAACATGGAACGCTGGAGAGGGGAGAGCGATCAGCGCCACGACCGCTACATGCGTGATCGCGACAGACGCTAAGCCCGGTTGAAGGTATAAATGATTTTGTAACAATAGCGACACCAGGTAATTGCTTGGTGTCGCCTTATTCTGTATAAAGCTATGAGAGACGACAGAGAGATGAACTACGGTAGGTTCGATCACCAGTATGGGCAGGGAGAGCCTTCACAGCACATGAGAGGCAGGTACCGGGGCAGAATGGATGCTGACCTGGGGGATACCCGCCACGAGCCCAGACAAAATTACAGGCTGCAACACAGCCGCGAGTATGGCCGCCGGGGAGGTGAGGAAGGTATGCGCGAAGACCGCTACCTGGAAATGTACGACATCTCAAACTATACGGACCAGCCCCGCTCCATGGAGTACGGCTTGCCGATGGGCGCCGAGAACGACCTGGACAGGGTGGAGCGCTTCCCGTATGCGCAAGGCTATGCTGAGGGCCCCTACGGGCGCAGGCCTCGCCACTACAGTTATAACATGGGTACAAATCCCAATTATGATAACCCGGAAGAAGGAGACCGTTACCGTGACTTTGATAGCCGCGGCAACCACGGGTACCGCCACGATGCGGCTTACGGCAACCAGGATGCCTTCCGCGACTTCGGGGACGACCACTATGGCAGCCGTGACCGAGGCAACCCTTACTATGGGTATTTTGGCGGGTATAACCGCTAATGCTCGAGGTGTGCTAAATTTCTCGTATACAATTAAGGACTTTCACGTATAACGAGCAGTACATTAGTATTAAATTTCCATCTGAGAAAAGGCCGTGGCATGCGTCACGGCTTTTTTCTCTTTACCGCTACCCTCTACTGCACAGCTAACTGCTCCTGCCCAGGCACAGGCTGTAGTGCTCCCGCCTGACCGGGACCAACCGCATCCATTTCTTCCTTGCCGAACACTCGGGCAGCCCATCGGGGGAAGATGAACGCGCCGACGATCAGGTACAGGTAATACGTCAGCAGGCGGTAAAGCAGCACTACGATGGTGGTAAAGCTCCCGATAAAAGCCCCGAAGAACGCCGGGAAAGCGATCTCAGCAAAGCCGGCGCCTCCCGGTGTCACGGATACGAACAGCACGATCTTATAGACCAGGTTACGGGCAAAGATCACCAGGTGGTCGTCAGCAGAAAGCTGGGTAAAGGCGGCAATCAAACACCCAATGATGATGTAGCGAGCCGTCCAGACAAAGACAGTAGAGATGCTGGCATGCCACCAGTAGGATGCCTTTTTAGTGCGCAGGTGCTGGGAGGCAAGCAGCAGTTCATTCGCGTGGCGGAAAAGAGAGGCGCGCCACCGGCGGAAGGGCTTTTGCTGGCCCAGCCAGAGCAGCAGGCGCTTTACTGCCTTCGGGTTCACAAACAAGGCGTAGAACATTGTGCTGGCATAAAGCGCTATCATCAGATAGGAGATGAAAAAGGCGATGCTGATACTCTCGCGCAACGTTTCGTTCAGGCTCACCATCTCAGGAAGAACCTGCCCCTGTATAAAGAGCAGCACCAGGGGGACCGCCAGCACAAAATACAGGTTATCAAGCATGGCTGTGACCATCACCTGCGCAATAGACTTACCCAGCGGCACTTTTTCCTTGAACAGGATGTAGGCGGCAATGGTGGAGCCCCCTACCACAGAGGGGAGGGCGCAGGAGGCAAACTCCCAAAGCATGATCACGTTGAAGCTCTGTCGCCAGCTCAGCACCTTGTCTGTAATATAGCGGATGCGGTACATATATCCGAAGTCGCGGATAAAGAGTACCAGCAGTGCCATGCCTATCCAGAAAGGGCTTGCCTGCAGCAGCGTCTGCAGGTGAGAAGGCTCAAAGTTCTGGTACAGCATGTAACCGATCACCCCAAGGCCTAACAGAATAGGCAGGGCGATGCGACGGGCGGAGAAGCTCTCCTGTAGCTTTTGCTTTGTTAGGGCCATAAGGGTGTAAAGTCAAATTTCAGGCCATGTCACATTCTTGAAATATGCCGAAGCAAAATTCTCTTACCCGCTGCAACTCACAAGGTGCAGGCAACCAACGAACCGGTACTGCAGGAAAGAGGCCCGGGCTTGTTTACAGGCACTCATGTGCTGTATGGGCCCTCTTGGGTGTTCCTTTGGCTGAATTTGAGCGAAAGATAGGAAGTTCTAAAATGAGAGATTTAGAAGTTACACGTAGGGCGTAGTTTCTTTAGTGAAGGCTATCTTCGGGCTGTGTTAACATGAACAAGTTTTGAAAATATCCCTGAAAGCCCGTAAGCAGCGTAGGGGAGCCTCTTCTGTCACTTTAACGGGACATCAGCTTCCGACAACCTCAAACTCAGCCATCTTTTTGTAGAGCTTCCCCCTGCCTGCCCCGGAAGAAAGAAAAAGCGCATAGCGGGACACGTTGTAATGGTTAGACAAATCCAGGAGCAGGTCCGGTATGCCGTCCCGGTCCAGGTCACCGGCCCACAGCAGTACGTAGACAGAGGCATCAAAACGCTCATGCTCCGTAAGCTTTTGCTCCACCGTCTTTCCCTGCTTCATGCCGCTTACTTTCCAGCCATAGTTCTTGTAGCTGTAGCCATAGTCGTTTATTTCCAGGCTATCGCCATAGGCATGGATAGTGTAGGCTTTGCCATGAAGTGTATAGGTGAGGTCTTTTCCGGCCGCTACTACGGTCTTAGCGTAGTGGGCGGTATCCACGGCGCCGTGTTTAACATGCTGCAGCCCTGTCAGGAAGAACACAAGGTTGGGCTCTGCTGCCTTTACTTCCCTGCCTGACCTTACATGCTCTTCGTCGAGCACCGGGTCATGTACGGTGCTGATCTCCAGCTTTGCCGGCCTCAGTACGTAGGCGCCGTTTTCATGAAACAACCCCAGCCAGTCTTTCTTTTCGGCGCCACTCCACACTTCGTTTTTGTGGTAGCTCCCTTCCAGCAATATCTTCAGAGGCGTGTCCGGCTCCGGTGCGAGATCGGTCGTATCGAGCCTTATACTCAAGGACGAATCAGGGCTTTCCGGCATGAGGGCATCTTGTGGCGCTGCTGTCTCTGGTTCCTGGTCCGGCTGATCTGCAGGGGGGGGCGAGGAAGTAGTTTCATACGACTTGTTACAGGCCGATGCTACCAACAGGCCACAAAGCAGCAACTGAAGAAGAGGTTTCATAACGTAAGGTGATAATAGCGGCAAATTAACCAAAGATAAGCTGTGAAAGTTGCATATGCCCCTCTAAAGCGATAGCGCCAGGCAAATTATTTTACCTGGCGCTATCGTGAGGGCCCTGTCGCTTTTATTACAGGAGCTTGTAGATCTTGTCTTTCAGGCCGGCGGATGCCTCCATTAGCGGAAGCCTTACGCCAGGCTGGCACACACCGAAGCGCTCCAGCACGGCCTTTACGCCTACCGGGTTGCCCTCTTCGTACATCAGTGGGTTGATGTCTACAAAGCCATGCAGCAGCTCCGTCGCCTCTTTAAACTTATGCTCCAGCGCCAGGTTGATCATGTTGCTGAACTTACCCGGGAATGCGTTGGCCAACACGGAGATGACACCTTCTGCACCAAAAGCTGCCATCGGAACTGTTAAAAGGTCATCGCCACTGATGAGCATGAAGCCTTCCGGCTTGTGCTTGGCGATGTACATGCACTGCTCCAGGTTGCCAGAGGCTTCCTTCGTGCCGATGATGTTCTCGTGCACAGCCAGTTTTATGGTTGTCTCGGCGGTGATATTGCTGCCAGTTCTGCCCGGTACGTTGTACAGTATCACCGGTACCGGTGAGGCATTGGCAATCTGCAGGTAATGCTGGTAAATACCCTGCTGCGAGGGCTTGTTATAGTAGGGGCTCACCGATAAGATGGCTGTTATCCCACTCAGGTCGGTTGACTTAAGCGTTTCGAGTACCTGCTGCGTATTGTTGCCTCCCAGGCCGTACACCAGCGGCACGCGTCCGTTTACATGCTGCTTTACAAAGGAAAGTATTTCCGCTTTTTCGGCAGTGGTAGTGGTTACAGACTCGCCGGTGGTACCGTTCACCACCAGATAATTGACACCGCCATCCAGCACAAAGTCCAGCAACTTACGCAGGGCGTCATAATCTACAGCCAGTTCTTTCGTAAAAGGCGTTACCAAGGCTACGCCTGTTCCTCTTAATTTCTCTCTGATCATCTTTTCTAATTATGAACCACGAAGTACGAACTATCAAGTGAGTTCTGCAAATGCAGCGTGGGGAAGGAGGTAAAATGCCAGTAGCCACAATCAGCCATTGTGTTAAATAGATACTTAAAATAGTTTCTTACAAATGGCAGTGAGTCAGGGTGATCAGGCTCTGTTTTAACCTTTATACTTTATTGGATGTTGTTCTCCTCCACCCACTTTAGGAAGTTTTCTTTGTATACCTCTCCGATCGGGATCTCTTTATTACCTATACGGATTCGGCTCTTCTCGATGCTGTCTATTTTCTGAAGCGATACGATAAAGGAGCGGTGCACTCGCATGAATTTAGACTCCGGCAGTTTCTCCATCATTTTGTTCATCGACAACAGTGTAATGATTTTCTGGTCCTTTGTCTGTATGATGATGTAGTCCTTTAGGCCTTCAATCCAGAGAATGTCTTTGAAGTCAACGCGGATGGTTTTGTAATCCGCTTTCACGAACATGAAGTCCTGCTCGGGTGCTGCTGGGGCCGAAGCGGTGGCCGATGATTCGGTTGCTTTACCTTTTCCCTGCAGGCGCTCCTGTGCCTTGGTGACAGCCTTCAGAAACCTGTCGAAGGGGATAGGCTTGAGCAGGTAGTCCACGGCATCCTGGTTAAAACCCTCCAGGGCGTAATCAGGATAGGCCGTGGTGAAGATGATCAGGGGCTGTTGCTTGAGGATATTGAGAAACTGAATACCCGTAAGCTCAGGCATCTCAATGTCGAGGAACATCAGGTCGATCTGTTCCTGTTGCAGTACCTGCATCGCCTCGGTGGCACTGGAACATGTTTTCACCAGCTTCAGAAAAGGCAGCTTGCTGATATAGCTTTCGATGATATCCAGTGCAAGGGGCTCATCGTCCACGGCAAGGCATCGTATCGTCATAGTTTTATTTTTTAGGTTGGAAGTACAGCTTCATGGTTGCAAAAAAAGTCCCTTCTTTCTCTTCGAGTGTAAGTTCGTGCCGGTTAGGGTATAGCAGGTTCAGGCGGCGGCGAAGGTTCTCCAGGCCAATCCCTCCGTATTCCCGCTTTTTGTGCGTGCTGGTGTTGTTGATCGAGTTGAACAGCAGGTGACTGTCACTGACCACCAGGTTAAAGGTGATCCCGATCTCATTCTTGCTCACAAGCCCGTGCTTGAAGGCATTCTCCACCAGCGTCATCAGGAGCATGGGGGCAATCTGCTTTCCTTCCAGTTCCCCCTCTGTGGTAAACTTAATGCTGGTCTGCTCCCGCAGGCGTAGCTTTTGCAGGTCGATGAAATTCTTGATGTGCTCTACCTCTTTGCTCAGGCTTACCAGTGTGTCGTTGCTTTCATACAGCATGTAGCGCATCAGCAACGAGAGCTTCATGATGGCGTCAGGTGTCTCGGGTGACTGTTTATAAGCCAGTGAGTATATGTTGTTTAGGGTATTGAACAGGAAGTGGGGGTTTACCTGCGATTTCAGGTAAGCCAGCTCTGCCGAGAGCTTCTGCGTTTCAAGCTCTTTGTTCCGCCGCTCGTTTCGGATATAGTTTCCGGTTACCTTCAGGGCAGAACTGATAAAGACAGTGACCAGGCCACCGAGCACATACTGCACCAGGCGCTCCACGGTATACACGGAGGTCATGTTTGGGTTAAACTCGCGGAAGACGTAGTAGTCCAGTGGGGCCCTTAACAGAGCAAAGGCCAGCAGGGTGGCCAGCACGGAGACCGTGTACAGGAAGATCTGGTTTTTAGCCAGGTACCTGCTGATGAGCACATACCAGTTAAAGTAAAAGATCACGACCTGAAAGGCCAGCCCCACGGTAACATCCAGCACCTTTCCGAAGGAGAGGGCCCGGTTGGCCTGCAGGAAGTAAAATACCCACGCACCAAAAAGGAGCCACACTGCTACATGTATGGCTATCTGGTAGCGCTTCTTCATGGTTGCCTCTGGTAGCACGATATTGCCTGTGATCAATTGCTTGTGATAAGTTACGCTTTGCTGTACGGGGAGAGAAGCTCTGTACTTGTCTGCCACTTCAGCAATGCTATCCTAAAGTTAAGTAAAGTATGAAATATAACACTTCAGCGCCGCTATCTATATACCAAAATTGTGTTTCTGCCTATCAACCCCACTTTTTAGCAGACCAATGGTAACGCTTGGTTTGCCAGAGGTTTATCCGGGCCTCACACGTTTAGTGATTTCTGTTTTGATGCTGAAGGGATTTTGCCCCATTCCTGAAGGTGCAGGAGCAAGTGACGGAGCCAAATGGTGCCCAGGTCTGATAAGTGAAGTGACGTTATCAAGCGCTTTCGTGCTGTTGCAGGAGCTCGCGGGGCGGAGCCGGTTCGCCTCAGTAGCTAATAGCCTGGGTTTGTTGTTAATGTTTAAGGGAAGGAGGCGCCAACGTACAATGCGTAGGCGCCTCCGTTTGTATACCTTGTTAGCCGATCATGTGCAGGAACTGGTCCTCGGTCAGGATAGTGATGCCCAGCTTGTTTGCCTTTTCAAGCTTGGCCGGGCCCATCTTGTCGCCGGCCACCAGGTAAGACAATTTACCTGAGATGGAGGATACCACTTTTCCGCCATGGCTAATGATGAGCTGTTGCAGCTCATCCCGGCTTACGCTCTCAAACACGCCCGAGATCACGAAGGTTTTACCCGTAAGCTTATCGCTTTCCAGTTCCGGTGCATTGTTCTCCGCCTTAAAGTGTAGCCCACTGGCTCTCAGACGTTCCACCAACAGCTGATTATCCGAATCGCCGAAGAAGTCTATGATGGAGTTGGCAATACGGTCTCCTACCTCGTTCATGGCCACGAGCTCCTCGTACGATGCGCCTCTCAGGGCTTCCAGGTCTGGCAACTGCTCGGCGATCCGCTTTGCCACTGTGCTGCCCACAAAACGTATACCCAGCGCGAACAAAACGCGGTTATAGGGGGTCTCCTTCGACTTTTCCAGGCTTTTGAGAATGTTGTTCGCAGATTTTTCCCCCATTCGCTCCAGCTCAACCAGCTGCTCGAACTTGAGGTCATACAGGTCTGCGGCATTGCTCACCAGCCCCGTCTCATAAAGCTGCTCGATCGTCTCAGGGCCCAACCCGTCAATGTTCATGGCCTTGCGGGAAATAAAGTGCTCCAGCTTTGCCTTGATCTGGGGGGGACAGCCCTTGTCGTTCGGGCAGTAGAAGTTCGCCTCGCCCTCCGTGCGTACCAGGGGCGTGGAGCATGCCGGACACTGAGTAGGGTATAGGATCGGCTCGCTGTTCTCCGGACGCTTGCTCAGGTCCACTCCCGTGATTTTAGGTATGATCTCGCCGCCTTTCTCCACAAACACCGTATCGTTCAGGCGCAGGTCCAGGCGCTGAATTTCGTTTGCGTTGTGCACGGAGGCCCGCTTGACCACAGTGCCTGCCAATTGTACCGGCTCCAGCAATGCCACAGGTGTAACGGCGCCAGTGCGGCCGACCTGGTATTGTATGCCCACAAGCTTTGTGGCAGCACTCATGGCGGCATACTTGTAGGCAATGGCCCAGCGAGGGCTCTTGGCGGTATAGCCCAGTTCTTCCTGCAGGGCGTAGCTGTTTACCTTTACCACCACACCGTCAGTGGCAATCGGCAGGTCAAAGCGCCGTTTCTCCCACTCGTTGATGTAGGCCAGCACGTGCTCTATGTCGGCACACTTGCGCCAGGTGTCGGATACCTTGAAGCCCCACTTCTGGATGGCCTGCAGGCTTTCGGAGTGGGTGTCAAAGGGGCTGTCGGAGCTTTGGAGGCTGTAGGCAAAACATCCGAGTTTCCGGCTAGCCACCACAGAAGAGTCCTGCTGCTTCAGCGTGCCCGAAGCTGCGTTGCGCGGGTTGGCCAAAAGCTGCTCGCCGGCCTCTTCCCGCTCTGCGTTCAGCTGCTCAAACACCTGCAGGGGCATGAACACCTCGCCACGAACTTCGAAAAGATCAGGATAGCCGTCGCCGTGCACCTGCAAGGGGACATCCCGTATGGTACGCACGTTGGCTGTTATATCGTCTCCGCGTGTACCGTCACCGCGGGTTGCCCCCTGTACAAGCTGGCCGTTCTCATAGGTCAGGCTGATGGCAACACCGTCAAACTTTTGCTCGCACACATACTCCACGTCATCTCCTATGGCTTTCCGGACCCGCTTGTCAAACTCCCGCAGGTCTTCCTCAGAGTAGGTGTTGCTGAGGGAAAGCATGGGGTAGCGGTGGTACACTGTTTTAAAGCTTTTGGTAATGGTGCCCCCCACGCGTTGTGTCGGTGAGTTTGGCAGACGGAGCTCGGGGTGTTGCTCCTCTAGCTTCTGGAGGCGCTCCAGCATCCTGTCAAATTCGTAGTCTGATACTTCTGAAACGCTGTTCTGATAGTACTGGTAGTTGAGGTAGTTGATGCGCTGCGTCAGTTCCTTTATCTCCTGAGCCGGGTCCTTCTGTAATGTCATGCGAAAAGATGGGTTAATGCTTCCGTAAAAATAGAAAAGAGCGCGTACAGATGCGAAAAATAATCAACCGGCTACCTCATCAGCGTGAGCGGAAGAGTAGGGGTGAGCGTAAAAAGAAAAAGCAGATCATTCAAAGATCTGCTTCCGTTGTTCAAGGCGGTATGTTGGTGAAGATCGTCTACTTTAGTATCACCCCGTCGGCTACGAAACGCAGCTCTTCCTTAGGGGCTGTAATGGCAGAGATCTCGGCCTCTGTTTTGCCTGCGTCCTGAGCATAGTGGCGCTGATCATCCACCGAGATCATTTCTCGCCTGGCTGTACCCGTGAAAACTACTGTACGGCCTTTCAGGTCCTCCACCGGCAGGAAAAAGCCGTAGTCGCGGAAAGTAACCTTCATGGAGGCGTCATTGTCCAGCTTCACATCCATCCAGCAGCCTTTAGCCTGGCAGCTCTCCAGTACTTCCGCACGCACGACAGCCTGAACAGAGTCTTTACCCTGCACCAGCGTCTGCAGTTCCATGGCATTTACAACGTTCTCCTCCTGAAAAGAGGCACCGTACACGTTGTCAGGAGTTGCTGCTTCTTCTGTGGAGGCAGCTGTAGCTTCGGCTGCTTCTGTTGGCTGCTTTGTTTGGTTGCAGGCAAACAAGGCGGTTGCCGCAACAAGTGTTAGCAAAGTTTTCTTCATGTTGATGATGGTTAAGGTATAGGAGGAGTAAATGTAAACAAATATCCGCATCTGAGAAAGCGCCTGCCCATGGGTGTGCCAGACAGGATTCAGGATGCTTCACTGTTGGGAACAATGCTTCTAGTGTACAGCATAGGTTATAGGCTTTACTGTTTAAGGTAAGATTGCATACATGCCTGTGAAGCAGTGGTTTGAAACGTGAGCTTAAAGCTATAGTTTGCGTACGGTTCTTCTGCTTTTTATACTTTAGGAGCAACTTGGTTGCTGTAAATACCCCAGTAACAGGTCCGCGACGCCTCGGTTTTCCTGCTATAGCCCGGCAGAGCCGCCAAATGCCCTGCCAATAGGCCATGAAAGCTGTGCTTTGCAGGCCTCGCTGCGCCGGTGCCTGTGGATAAGTGCTTGTGCCCCGCTTTAACTATGCCTTAAATAGCCTTATGTAACCTTCTGATCTTCAGGATAGAAAAACGAGTGGCTGATTTCAGGGGCCATACTCTTGCGGATTCAGGCTCCAGATGAGGGTAGGTTGTGCTTTCAACTCTCTAATCGAGTGCCCGGTCCTGGAAAAGGATGTACCCGACATGAAACAGCACCCCCCACCGTTTGGCGGCATCATCATAGTAGTTCAGGTTTAGCGCCACCGGGCCCAGGATGCTGTGGTATACTATACCTGTGCTGCCGATGAGCGCCGTACCGGTTAAGGTGGAGCCGTAGTAGGCTTTTTGCTCCTTGTCCTGCAGGATGGGCCTGTAGGGCTGGAAAACATATCCCTCTGCCCGTGCCTCCACTTTAGGTCCGATCATGTAGATATACTTCATGCCACCTGCCAGGTAGCTAAAGTTCCTGAAGTTCTCCAGGTACAGGGTTTTGCTGTCGGGCAACGGTGTAAAGGCTGGTGCCGTTGTCAGAGAAGACTTATAGTTCTGGAAGAAGGGCTGGTTGGATGCAACGCCTTCCAGCAGGTAGCCGAAACGGTGTTTGCCGTCCCCCCGGTAGCCTTCATAGCTCACTTTTAGTTTCAGCCAGTCATGCTGCTGCCGCTGTTCACTGTTCACAATGCTGGTGGACCCGGGCTCATACATCTCGGAACCATTTATATAGCGGAGCGAGGCTGAGATGGTTCTTCCGGAGGAAGCGTATTGGCGCCTGTTCAGGCTGCCGCGCTTGAACGTGATGGCCGCGGTATAGGCATCGAATTGGGTCAGGTCTAAGGTATCAGTGCTGCGTATCTCCAACCGGTTGCTGTAACGGTCTATTGTCTGGATAAAGGCTGTGCTCAGCAGCAGCTTGCCTTTGTAGGTATTCGTAAAGCCTAGGCTCAGGTTGTAGTTCCTGTCCGACTGCTCCACAAAGGGCTGCTTGTCGCGCTCCAGCAGGAACCCCTTTGTGGAGAGGTAGTTCCAGTTGTTGTAGGTGAACGACGGCTCAATGTAGAAGTGAAAACGAGCCGGTACATCCATCCGGAAACGGGCCCTGGCTGCCTGGTAAAAGCGGCCCGTATGAAAGCTGGCAGAGAAAGTATAGAGCTGGCGCCGCAGCAGGTTGTAATCAAAGCCGGCGTAGATGTTGTCGATCGGGCGTGATGCCAGGACCCCGCCAAGAGAAACCTTCAGGTCATCGTCATTCTCTACGTGGAGCGTAAAGTCATAGCTTTGGTCCAGGGTGTCATACCGGATGGTTGGGTAGAGGTGCCTGAAGTTATCCGCCGATGCCAGCCTGAAGTAAGCCTCTTTTATTTCCTGCATGCTGTAGGTGTCGCCGCTCCTGCGAAAGAAATTCCGGACATAAAGGTTTTGCCTCTCTGTCAGCCCTTCAATCTTGATCTCCTCAAAGGAGAGGCTGCTGAAGTCTTTCCGGAACTCCTCCCGTTTCCGCGTTAATTCCTTAGGCGACACGCGCCGGCTTACCTGTTCTTTTATTTCTTCCATTTTCTCCGTCGTAGCCCCATATCCCGCCCTGAAAAGCGTTTCTACATCATCAAAATCAAGTGCGGTCAGGGAGCCGATATCGGGCTGTATGTAAATGTCCTCGTCTCTGAGTTCCGAAGAGTCGCTGTTCGACATCATGGCGTAGAGCAGGGTGTGGGGGAGGTCAAAGTTATCTTCCCCGTAGGGGTACTCGTTGTAGATTTTGGATGATACGTTAACCCCTATGATCACATCCGGGTTAAACTCTTCCTTAGCCACATTGATCGGAAAGTTGTTGTAGAGCCCCCCATCGTAGAGCAGGCGCCTGTCTATGCGGATGGGACGGAAAAACAGCGGCACGGTCATGGTTGCCCGCACGGCGTCCGCCAGCTGCCCGCTTTTCAGCACGACCTGCTGTTGGGTATAGATGTCGGCGGCCATGCTGCGGTAAGGCACCATCAGTTGGTCAAAGTCGTACTTGGCCTTGGCGGCAGGCTGCGCCAGAAGCTGCGCCAGAGCAAAATTCAGGGAGGCGTCATTTACCAGGGTGGAGTTCAGGTGCATGTGTAGCGTGGAGTCGATGGATAGGCTGAGGCGCAACAGAGCCGGGTTATCATCAGGTGCCACAAAGTTGTAGGTATAGTTCTGCTCCAGCTGACCCCTGGCCCATGTCTGGAACTCTGTAGTGTTGATGAGGTATTCGATCTCTGATGGGGAGTACCCTGCGGCGTAGAGGGCACCCACCACGCCACCCATGGAGGTGCCGACCACATAGTCTACCGGAATGTTGTTTTCTTCCAGTGCCTTAAGCACCCCCGCGTGTGCAATACCTTTTGCTCCTCCACCGCTCAGCACCAGTGCTACCTTCTGCGCCTTTACATCAGGTAGCACAGTGGTAAGGCATGTGAGCACAAAAAGCAGGCCCCGGGTGAAGGCGCGAAGCACAGAGCAGCCTAAAGTCATAGCGTTTTCTCCATGAACCAGGTAGAAATCTATTTTTTGTTCCTGCTACTACTTTAACGGTACTACTGCCGTGTTTCCAGGCCAATCCAACGGGCATTGTTGATGGTCACTACAATGCGCCCCGTTAGCAGGGGGTAGTATTTTACCGGTATGGTGGCCTCAAAATTATCAAGCATCAGGTCAAAGGAAGTGCTGAAAAGCAGTGTATTACGGTCCGGAGTGAACATCACGGGTATCACTGTCTGGTTCGTGACCCCCTGCAGCCCAATGGCAGCCTTCTTACTGAGCGTTTCGGAGTACAGGTTGCGGGCATTGATCTTTTGTACCGGCGCATCTATCTCGATCAGCATATCGGGGTACTTGGCCCCAAAGAATACGTCATAAGCCATGGTAGGCGGCACAGAGTCGTTAGCCGGATGCAGGGTCGCTACATTGATGATGCACTCGAGTTTCTGCGTGTTTCTGTTGTAGCGCACCAGTAACTCGTCCGACGCATAGGTATAGGGCTGGGTAACGCCGTCCAGCGTGATCATGACTTTGTTTGTACTGGTATACGTGGCCCTTGTCTGCGCCAAGCCCTGTTGCCAGGTGACCAGCAACAATGGCAGAAGTACCAGCAGGAGCAATTGTAAACGTTCTGGCATTTGTGTTACTTAAGTTGTATTCTTCTAACGCAAATACTGCCAGAAAGATAATGCCGATTGTGCATTCGTGAGCTATTTAGCCCTGTATGCTAACATTATACGCCGATCGCTGTTAAGAAAGAAAGGGTGTGCCCGCACATAAATTTAATCATATAAATACAAAACTATACGTTGGCACGCACGGTATAAAGGTTATATGCAAAACAGTTTTAGCACTACCGCTGGCATGCCTACCTGATGGTACTCCTGATGCCAGCTGATGGAGGCAGAAAATGAACTCAGACAAGAAAAACAAAATAGACTCCAGGCAACATTCGGCCTTTGAGAGGATAGAGAAAATGCACCCTATCCGCATGTTGCTTTACCTGAGCATGATCGGCATCGGGATCCTTTTCTTTATACTTGTAATCGCGTTTGCCCGAACGGGTGGCTTTCAGAACGATAGCTTTGAACTTCCCAGGTTCTTTAGCGTGAGTACCGTGCTGCTGCTCTTCAGTAGTTACACCATCAGCAAGGTGCCGGGCATTTACCGGAAGGACAAGCTGCGGAAAATGACCCGCTACCTGGGCTTCACGCTTGCCCTCGGGCTGATGTTTGTGGGGGCTCAGCTGATCGGGTGGAATGAGATGACCCGCTCCGGCGTCTATTTTACCGGTAAAGCCTCGGGCACTTACCTCTACCTGATCTCCGCACTGCATATCCTGCACCTGCTTGGAGGGATTATTTTCCTGTCATTCCTCTTGTTTAAGACTGCTCATGTGGCGGCCGATGGCGTGCGCAGCCTGATCTTTATCCGTGATCCGTACAGGCACCTGCAGCTGTCTATGCTTTGCAGCTACTGGCACTTTATGGACTTTCTGTGGCTGGGTCTGTACCTGGTGTTCCTGTTCATGGCGTAGGTATAGCTTTTAGGTTGTGGCCTTTGTGTGATTGGGCAGGAAAACGTGCCTGTTGCTGCTCCCACGCGCATCAGATTCTTCCGGTGCACAGTCTCATCCTGCTGCGCTAACGTACTAGCGTTACCGACCCCTTGTAAGTCGTGGTGCGGTAGTCAATCACGTAAAAGTATACGCCGTCGTTCATGCCTTTCCCGTCCCATTTGAACTTATTGTCTGTGCTGCTGTAGACTTCTTTCCCCCAGCGGTTAAAGATCCTGATGTTGGCAAAGGTGGCGGTACAGAACTCGGCTGGCATGGCGGGTATTTCGAAGTAGTCGTTAAGCCCGTCGCCATTCGGGGTGAATATGTTAGCGGGCACATAGTCCGCCAGTTCCGGTACCTTTACCCGGAACTCCATCGTTATCTGCTGATCCGGGGCGGGGGAGCAGGCGTCTTCCTTCAGGTTAAAAGTCACGCGCAGAATGCCTCTTTCGAAGGCGGCACAGTTTGCCACCCACTTAAACTCACCGTTTGCGTTGCCACTGCCGCCCTTGCTGGCAAAGTTCATCCCGACTTCCTCCAATGTAAAGCCATCCCCGGTGGCTGAAAGCGTGAGGAGGTTCTGATCAATGTCTTCCCCCAAAAGCTTTGCCTCAAAGGGCTCGTTTAACGCCAGCTCAAATACCAGCACCTCCTTATCTGAAGTTAGCATCGGGGCGTTGTTAGTAGACCTCACCGTGAACTCCATGGTCAGGGTCTGGTCTTCAGCAGGCCTGCAGTTGTCCTCCTTTAGGCTGAAGGTAACCCGTAGAGGGCCATTGGGGGTACAGGTGGCCACCCAAGTGAACAATCCTTCGGCAGCCCCTGCGCCTCCGGTACTGCTAAAGTTCATACCCAAGTCTGTCAGGTTAAAGCCAGCTCCTGTTGCCAGGAGCGTTAACTGGTCTTTATCCAGATCGGTTCCGAAGAGCTTCGCCTCAAACAGCTCCCCCTCGTTTAGCTCAAAGCTTAGCACTTGCTTGTCAGAGGAGATTACGGGTGTGTTGTTGTTAAGCTTAGGCCTAACCTCAATTGTCTCCGTGCGGGTGACGGTCTTGTCGCACACGGTGGTGCTCACCACAAAGTCGAGGGTATAGGACTCCTGGCTCATCGCGGAGCAGTCAATTTCCCACTGAAAAGGGGAGCTAACCTGCCCAACGCCCGATTTGTTCTGAAAGCTTATTTTTTGGCTGCTGAGGTTAAAGTTCTGCCCCACCGCCGACAAAGTCACTGCGTCCTCGTCGGGGTCTGTTCCCAGCACATCAAAATTGATGATGTCCCCTTCCTGTACTTCAAACACACGCCTGGTGGTAGACAGGGAGACGGTTGGGGGGGCATTCTGTATGGGCTCTATGACAAAATTAAGCCGCACGGTATCCTGCCGGGGCAGACTGCAGCCGTCATCCTGCACGATCAGGTCCATCTGGTATACCTTGCCCTCTGTATCGAAGCACTCTTCGAAACAGAGCGTTACCTTAAGCGAATCCGTGGTGCTGCCCTGGTTGATGACCCCGCTGGTGATACCCTGCAGGGTATAGTCCTGGCGGGAAAAATTCACAGGCCGCGCGCGCAGCGACACGAACTCCGCCTTATCAGGGTCTGTGAAGTACACTTCAATGCAGCGGTTGCTGTTGGGGCCTATGCGCAGGATCTCACCCGCATTGTAAAAGCCGTCCTGGTTCTGCTCTTTGGCCACTACAACCGGCGACTGGTTCTGAGGGCAGTCGAGTACCAGCACCTGAAAGTCCCGGCGTACTTCGCCGATCTTTACGCCATTCCTGAACTCCTGGCACCGGATGCCAAACACAAAGAGGCCTTTCTGCGCCGGGCGCATCGTCAGTTGCCCCGTCTGCCGGTCAATGTTAATCGGCGGGCTTCCCTTCACTTGCGTAGCGGTACTGTAGCCCGCCAGCCACCGCACCTCCGGGTAGGGCGCCGGCCTGGGTGGATACGTGTATACTGGCATGCCCGGCGTGGTAAAGCCATTGAGCGGGGTCACCATATCGTACACCAGTGAGTCGCCGTCCGGGTCGGTGCCGTTGAAGTCAAAGTAAAATAGCTCACCCACACAGGCATAGTCGCTGAGGGGCGGGAACAGGATAGGGGAGGAGTTCCTGAAAAAGGAGCCGTTTTGGGTGACGGGCGGAAACTCCATGTAAAAGGTCTGCGCGGCATCCTGCGGGTTTACAATGTTGTTTATCGTGTTATTGCGGCAGCAACGCTCCCAGGTCACGTAATACCCTGCCGGGTTATTAAAGCGGCTTGGGTCCAGAAAGATGTTCTCATAATAGACTATCTTGCGCGTCCTCAGAAAGCCAACGGTACAGTCAATGTTCGTGTACGGTACGTAAGATTCTTTCTTGATCGTCATGACCTGGGCCATCATCTGCCTGTTGGTGCCTTTCTCGAAAATGGTGACCGAGATAGACTGGTCCAGGGCATCGGGGTTGCCGTTCACATCATCGAAGTACAGGTTCAGGGTGAGTCTGTAGTTAAAGCCCGTCAGGTGCTGCAGTTCAAACTCGCCTCCTACAATGTGTGTGGCCCGGGCATGCAGGCAAATGGTTAAAGCGATGAGCAGAAGGAGTATACGCTGTCGCATATATACGGCTTTAGGGTGCTGACAAAGGAGTGCCTTTCAAACCTTGTATATAACGCATACTATTTAAAATGGATTTATTTATAATGCAGTTTTGTGGCACTGCCTGCTGCAGGGCAGTGCCGCGGTTACCTGCGGGGTGCCTGTCTTTCTCTTTCCGTTGGTTGTAGCATTTTCTCCAGCAGCTCAGTAAAGCCAAGGGGGTCGCTGAAGTAGGCATCGGCATAGGAGTTAGCCACCAGGCGGATATAACCGGGACGGTGATTCACCTGGACGTAGTCGAGCAGGATATTGCCATACAGCTGGTTGCAGATGTCGGTGCCAGGCAGGTCAGAGGCGGGAGGGGTCAGGAAATGTTTCTCGATCTGCTCAGTATACCTCTCATGCCTGACCTCATGCCTGTCAGAGCTGTGCAGCGTGTAGCCTAGTTGCAACACACGGTCTTTCAGCAGGTCGAACAGGTACAGGAAGTTTCTCGCCCCGATAGCCGGGTCATAGAAGAAAACAGCCCCGTGCCGGTTCTCCTCTTCTATCAGTTGGACCCGGTATGAACCTTTGACATGAGCCTTTTGGAAGTGGTAAGCCTTGTAAAAGGGGATGGTCCAGTTCAGGTATACCTGTGCGTTTACCCATGCCTGGTATGCGTGCATAAACCGGGAGGAACGCTTTAGCTCACTGCAAGTAGGTCCGGCAAGGTTAAAGCCTAACAATCGTCTGAAAAAATCGTTAAATGGCATTTGATAATTTACTCATAAACATGCGTCGCTTTAAATAGTTTATGCTGCTGCCCGATCAAAGCGATACAGGTTTTCCCTATTAACTTTACTAATAAAAGCTATATTTATATAAACATGTCAGTGAGCCCGGGGTTTTCCTGTAGATACTGTCACTAAGGTTTGTTACCTCTATGGAAATGCTAACACAAGAACTTGAAACTAAAAAGCGGCTGCTACAGGAGTGCAGCAGGCTTTTGAATGCACAGATAAAGGCTGCCAAGGATGCCATGGATGAGGCGCAGGAAAGCGCCAATGAGCACCAGGGAGCCATGGAAGACAAGTTTGAGTCTTTCAGGGAAAACTGCCAGATACAGCGTGATATGTATGCCCGGCAGTTAGATGAGCTCATGACAACCATGGCTCTACTGCGCCGGATCAATGCCACCAAGCAAAACCTTGAGGTATCGCTGGGAGCTGTGGTGCACACCGAGCTGCAAAACTATTTCATCGGCGTGAGCCTGGGCGAGATAAAGCTTGACGGAGAGTCGTTTTACGCTATTTCCGGCATGTCGCCAATCTTCAAGGCCATGGCCGGGAAAACGGCCGGCGATACCTTCGAGTTCAGAGACAAGAAATACAGGATCCTGCAGGTATACTAAGACACAATAAAAGATAACCTTTTAGGCGCAGAACGAGTTAATATCATTGTAAAGGGTTAAAAAGAAAAAGGTTAGCATTGCGCTAACCTTTTTTTGATGTTGGTATACTGCCTGTTGCTTATTTGGAAGAGGTCCTGTCGTCCACCCGGGTCCAGGTCTGTGCCCGGCCAATAAGCGAAATGCCGATATAACCTTTTACCTCCATTTTGTTGTTATCCAGCATCTTCATGTAGCAGGAGTACGTCTTGCCGCTTTCCGGGTCATAGATCGTTCCGTCGTCCCACTTGTTTCCGCCTTCGTACTCGAAACCTTTCATGAACTCCATGCCCAGGAGCGGGCGTGAGCGCAGCTTCTTATCAGGGTTGTTGTCGTCGAGCTTAGGTTTCCCGTTTTTGGTGGGTTCTTTAAGCGAAATTATTTTACCGCACAGTTTGTCGCCACATTTGTAAATCTCAAACCTGGCTTTGCCTTCTTCATTGGTCCATACACCTAGCGGAGACATTTTCTGAGCCCATGCACTGGTTGCAAACAGCATGAGCACTACAAGAGTAAGAAGATGCTTTTTCATTGGATAAGTTAGTTAGTTGTATTATACAACGTAATATAAAAATTATAATTCATTTAGTGTTATACCCCCTTCAAAAATTTTAAAAACTCTGCAGCAGCACCTGTTCCCTTTGCTGGCAGCACCCCGTCCGCCGGAAAGGTTGGCAGCATGGCAGAGTCCAAAGTAAACGCATTGGCGATGAGCTGCTTATGCTATAAAAGTGCACCTCCGTGTTCTGCTGCGCGTTTTTAAATACAGGTGCAGGCGCATGCGAAAGGGAAAAGTATAAAAAATATATCTCAACCCTTGTGAACTATTAAGCGTTATTTTAACTTTATAGAACAAGTAGCGAGTGCTACAGCCTTGTGCCGGAAGCCTGAAATTTAAATGGCCAGAAGGGCAGGGTTTATGTCGGACTAAAGAGAAAGGAGGTGCTATGTCTAATCCATCGGTCGTCTTAGTAAGCCTAGGTAATTTTGTTCACTCTAAAGGTGAGCAGGCTTAGTAAGCAGTATAGCTACTGCTTACGCAGATAGCGACGTTACCTCCGGTCTTTTTAGGATGGTGCAACTGAACAACAGTGCGCCGCTTACTGAGAAGTTGAGGGATTCTTGAAACACCTGGTGTAACTTGACGGGCTACACCAGGTGTTTCTTTTTTTATTCCTGCCCCATACCGGCAACGCTGTTACAGGTCGTCCTTGTAGATTGTATTGTTCTTTAGCCTCCGCTCCTGAATAAAGGTGCCCACATAAATGCCCACCGCCACAAAGCAGCTAAGGCCCATTATTACCAGAAGGATGTTCCGCCTGTTCCATTCAAAGGTTTCCGGATCAATGCGCAATGTTACTATCAGCCCCACAAGTAGCGTAAGGGCCGTTACCGTATGAAACACAAACCGGTTGTGTTTGCGCAAATGATATGTGCAGGCCAGCAGCAGAATGCCGAAAAAGGGGGCGATCAAAGCAGTAAGCGGCTTAGCCGGGTTCGCAAAGTAGCCAATGAGTCCTGCCGCAATAAGTATGATGGCGTTGATCGTATTTGCAATGTAAGGATGTACCATGACCTAGTTGTTTTACTTTACTCGGAGTACAGTGTCATGTTTGTGTACGTGAATCGTGCAAAGTGTTTTTAAGCACCTGCTGAGGGGAGCCGGTTACAGGACACGCCTGATATCCAGAAAGCGGGTGTCGTAGCGGGTGCCTTCTACCTTACTTATTTTCACACCGCCGTTAGAGGATGAGTGCACAAACTCGATGGTATCGCCGGGGGAGGAGATAATAATGCCTACATGGCCTGGTTTGCGTACCTCCGGGTTGGTGCCTGTAAAAATGACCAGATCACCGGGCCGGGCCTCTTGCCGGGCAACAGATCTCCCCTGTTCAGCTTGCATGGCCGAGGAGTGCGGGATGCTGATGTCATGCGCGGCAAACACATAGGTGGTAAAGCCAGAGCAGTCGAATCCGTCAGGGCTCAAACCGGCATACACATAAGGGCTACCCAGCAGACTCAGGGCGTAGCTGATGAGTTCTTCCTGTATATGTTCTGTCGCCTCGCCATTACTGCCAGCGTCGTGTACCGTCAGGACCGATTGTGTATTGATTTTTTCCGTCGCGTTGTCTGCAGCGAATCGCTCCGTTCCAGGTATAAAGTAATGCTGAGGAAGAAGACTTACTGCTAACCCCAAAAGTACTACCGGCGACATTATCCAAATCCTTGCTCTTTTCATCTGACTTCCTGTTGGTTCCTGTGCATTAACGTGAAATTACCATGCCAAAGTGCCCTGTATAAGTATATATAGCTGGTAGTCTGTTGATTGTGTTGCACTTATTAAAGTGGTTTACATTACCATAATACCAAGGCTGAAATCTTTACCTTTAAAAAAGATACGTTTACCATATTTTTATGCTCTTTTACATTAAATTATGGCTAATTATAAAACACATATAAAAATAGTAAAATTATAACTAAAATATATCTATTTTTGCAGCTGAAATAAACAGGGGGAAATTGAATGAAGGTGCATAGCACAGGTTCCATGGAAGTGGAAGTGAATCAGGCTCAGGAGCGGCTTTATATTCAGTGTTTGAGTGAGTTAAAGTCTGATGATTTCAGGAAGTGCCTTTTAGTAGCGCTGGATTATGCCGAAGAGCATCATGTAAAGCAATGGCTACTGGATCTGCGGGAGGTCGGCGCACTGGATGAGGAGGAGGAGACATGGCTGCAGTTGCACCTCTTCCCCAAGATCATGATGACATTGGGCACAGACAACTATGTTGCCATTGTGCTGTCAGAGAAATGTTATCAGGTGTTGCTGAACGAGGCTGGTAAATTCGGTTTGCAGAGCTACAATTCGTTTATCATCATCAATACCTTTTGTGAAGTAGCAGAGGCACTGGATTGGCTGGATTCAAACACGGTCAATAAGGCCTCGTGATGCTGTTATGCCAGTGCAGGATTTTGAAAAGCACGGTTTTTGTTGTAAAATGCCATAGCTTTAAACCAAATCCTACACGATAACATGCTCAAACCAAAGCAATTTAAACTAACCCTTTTACTCATCCTTATGCTCTGCCTCGTGAACGGGGCAGCTGCACTTGCTGCAGAACTACGTTACACGCTGTCTATGCCTGAGCCGCACACGCACTACTTTAAGGTAGAGGCAGAGCTTTCGGGCGCCCGGAAAAACTACATAGACTTTACCATGCCGGTATGGGCTCCGGGCTCATACCTGGTGCGCGAATTCGCCAAGAACGTAGAGGGTTTTACAGCCACAGATAAAGCCGGAAAAGCACTGCGCGCAGAAAAAATTGACAAGAACACCTGGCGGGTGTACAGCAACAAGGCCGATGTGGTACGTGCCAGCTACGATGTGTACGCCTACGAAATGAGCGTGCGCACCAGCTTTCTGGATGCCTCTCATGGCTATGTGAACGGTACCAGTATTTTCATGTACCCGGAAGGCTACGAGAAGCTCGGCGGTACGCTGGTCGTAAAGCCCTATCAAGACTGGAACAAGGTGTCTACTGGCCTCAAGAGCACCGGTAAGTTTACCTTTACCTTCCCAAACTACGATATTCTCGCCGACTCCCCACTGGAGATCGGTACGCACGATGTGTATGAGTTCACAGCAGCCGGCGTACCACATGAACTGGCCATGTACGGGGAGGGCAACTATGAGCCGCAGCGCCTCATCCAGGACATGACACGCGTGATTGAAGAGGCGGTGGCTGTGATGGGGGAGTTGCCGGTAGACCGTTATGTGTTTATTGTACACAACCTGAACCGCGGCGGCGGCGGTCTGGAGCATCTAAACTCCACTACCCTGCAGACCTCCCGCTGGAACTACAGCTCAGAGGCTGGCTATAACGGTTTCCTGAGCCTGGTAGCCCACGAGTATTTCCACCTGTGGAATGTGAAGCGCCTTCGTCCGGAGCCGCTAGGGCCTTTCGACTACGACAACGAGAACTATACCCGCCTGCTGTGGGTGTCGGAGGGTATCACCAGCTACTATGACGACCTGATCGTGCGCCGTGCCGGCTTCACAACACCGCAGCGCTACCTGGACGTGGTGTCCGGCAGCATCAACTCTGTGGAGAACACCCCGGGCAATAAAGTACAGGCTGTAGCCGAAGCCAGCTTCGATGCCTGGATCAAGTATTACCGCCGCAACGAGAACTCGAGCAATGCAGAGGTTTCCTACTATACCAAAGGTGGCGTGCTGGGGCACCTGCTTAACATGGAGATCATGGAGGCGACCAAAGGAGAGAAGAGCCTGGATGATGTGATGCGTTTCATGTACGGGCGTTACTACAAGAAATTAAACCGTGGCTTCAAAGAGGCTGAGTTCAAGGCTGCCGTAGAAAGCGTGTCGGGCAGAAATATGGATGCTTTTTTCCGTAACTACGTGAACGGTACGGAGAGCCCGGACTACAACCAGTACTTTGATGCAGCCGGTCTGCGCCTGGTAAACGTAAATGCCGCCAGCAATGAGCCCAGCTGGGGAGCTGCAACCTCTGTATCTGACGGTAAAGTGGTGGTAAGGGGTGTTAGCCGCGGAAGCAGCGCCTGGGAAGGAGGTCTCAATGTAAATGACGAGATCATTGCTGTGGATGGCTTCCGTGTGGGCGATGACCTGAACCGTTACGTAACAGGCCGCAAGGTGGGAGAGAAGCTGGAGGTAGTGGTTGCCCGCGATGGCCAGTTACTGACGCTGGAAGTACCTATGGTAAAGGATGAGAGCGTGCGTTACTACTTTGAGCGCGTAGAGAATCCTACAGACGTACAGAACAAGATTTACAACAAGTGGTTAGGCATCAGCAACACCTAAGCCGGCTGGCTTAAATTATATCAAAAAAAGGAGAGCAGTCTGCTCTCCTTTTTTTGTGCTGTGGCAAAACGTACCGGCATTAATCCAGACGGAAGGAGGCGTTTACCACAGCGGTGATTTCCTTCTCTATAGACGATACATCATTGATCCCATAATCAGAGATCATGTTAGAGTTAACGGGGGTGATCTGTAGTACACCCATGCGCGCACTGGTGATGGGGCCAAGGTCACTGCCGGTGGCCTCTGCAATTTTTTGCGCGCGGTTCAGGGCGTCTTTGGCAGCATCAGCCTGGATTTCAATTTTAAGCTCTGCCAGTTTGGTGTAATAGTATTCGGGCGGGAACACCGAAAAGTTGATCCCTTTGTTCACCAGCGAAGTGATATCGAGTGAGACCTGCTTGATCTTGTTCACATCCCGTGAGGTTACCTCTATCACCTGGTTGGCGTTATACTCCAGCACTCGGTTCGTCTGGTAGCCCTGTGGGCTCAGCTCATAGATAGGGTTCAGGTTGATGGTTTTTTGTTCGATGTCTGTGGCCGGAAAGCCCTGCTGCACCAGGTAGTCTATGACCGCGGGCCGTTGCTCTTGCAGGCGCTGATAGGCTGCCTCTGCCGTTGGGGCCGTTGCTTGTATGTTACCCCGCAGGATGCCCAGGTCAGAGGTGATGTCGCGCTTGGCTGATCCTGTTACAGTAATGGTCTGGCTGGCCTGGGTGCGTGTCTTTAAAAAGCTCACCAGCAGAAAGGTGCAAATGATCAGACTGACACTCAGGATGATCACTGGCAGTACAAGGTGGTTATTTCTCATCATTATTCAGATAGGGGCACAGGGTATGTTCAGAGCTCATTCTTTATGCTAAAAAAGAAACGCAAATATGTTCTCATGATCTGTAAATGCTTACTAAAGGTATAAAAAAAGTGCACGCACTCGCAACTATCCGGCTCAGGAGACAAAGGGTATAACTAAGCTTTTCCCTTCTTTACGGCAGTTGCTCCCTTGAACGTTTACCGGAACTTGTTTATTTTAAATATACTATATATATTTCGCTTAAAGCATGTACTGAAACTGTTTGTTGTATGGTGGTTTTAACTACACCATTTGTTGACATTACGTATCTCGGAAATGAAGACACGCTGTTGATCAGGTGGCTACAACTGCCTGATGCTGCTGCTTTCAGGGAGGCCTATTTAAGCGCCCTTGCCTTTGTGTCCAGGCACAGACTTACCACAAACTACTGTACTGACCTTACCTTAATAGGGGCGCTCACCAAAGAGCAGGAGCATTGGCTGCACCTGGACTTTTACCCGCAAGTGTACAAGGTGATCCGGAAGAGTATTCAGGCTGCTGTGGTTTTCTCAGAAGAGCACTTCAACGCCATCATCACGCATTATCAGGTACCGGACTCCCTGCCGGAGCAGCGGTTTATAGACTTCAATTACTTCACAGACCTGGCGCAGGCCCTGCATTGGATAGCCGACATAAAAAAAGGCCAGGGTGACACACTGCTAACAGCTGCACCCTGACCTTTGCTTCCTTACGCTATAGTCATCAAGGGAAAATCCCCAGCGACTCATAGCTTACCCCGATCTTTTCGATGGCAGTCAGGAAGGCGGCGGTGCGCAGGTCTTCCAGGTTCTTGTTGAACATCACATTACGCACGTCGTGGTAGGCGTTGATCATGGTGTCTTCCAGGCCTGAACGTACCAGGCTGATCTCATCTGCTCCCTGCGTCAGAAAGGCTCGCTCTTTGGCCGACATGCTTTTACCCGATGTGGTTTCGATAGCGTTCACGAGGCGGCGGTAGCTGGCCTCTTCAGCCCGCTTACCCATACGGCCGAACCTGACATTGGACAGGTTTTTCAGCCACTCGAAGTACGAAACTGTTACACCTCCGGCATTCAGGTACAGGTCGGGCAAAACAATGATGCCCTTGTCCAGTAGCACACGCTCTGCACCGCGCGTTACCGGGCCATTGGCACCCTCTGCCACTATTTTAGCTTTGATGTTCGGGGCGTTGTCCTCATGTATCTGGTTTTCCAGGGCTGCAGGTATCAGGATATCACACTCCTGCTCCAGTAGCTCAACGGAGTTCTCAAAGTTCTTACAGTTCTTAAAGTTGAGGATAGAGCCATTTTCGCTGCGATGCTTGAACGCTTCCTCCACATCTATGCCATTCTCGTTATAGATGCCTCCCTCACGCTCAGCGATGCCAATGATCACGGCACCGTCCTGCTGGCAGAAGTAAGCAGAGTGATAGCCCACGTTACCCAGCCCCTGTACGATGATACGCTTGCCCTGCATGGTGTTGCCCTCTAAGCCTTTGCCTTTCAGCAGCTCTGAATCGGACAGGGCCTCCCGTATGCCAAAGTATACACCTAAACCTGTGGCCTCAGCACGGCCGCGGATACCTCCCTGGCCAACTGGTTTACCGGTTACGCATCCTAGGGCGTTTGTTTCGCCATACTTTAGCGCCTGATAGGTATCGGCGATCCAGGCCATCTCACGGCTGCCAGTGCCGTAGTCCGGTGCGGGCACGTCCATTCCGGGGCCTATCAGGTTTTTCTTGATGAGCTCGGCTGCGTAGCGCCGTGTCACTCTTTCCAGCGTTTTCACGGAGCTTGTGCGCGGGTTTATTTTTACGCCTCCTTTGGCACCGCCAAAAGGAACGTCTACCACAGCGCATTTAAAGGTCATGAGCGAGGCCAGCGCCTTTACCTCATCCTCATCTACCTGCATACTGTATCGGATACCACCTTTTGAAGGGAGCTTATGGTGGCTGTGCTGTACACGGATCCCCTCGATCACCTCTACTCTTCCATCGATCTCTACCGGGAATGCTACCTTATACACACTGTTACAGGCTTTGATCTGAGCTAGTATACCCGGGTCCAGTCTGGAGAACTGCGCAGCATGGTCAAAATACTGGTGTACACTATCTAAGAATTTTTTGCCTTCGTTATGGTTGTTTGCCATACAAGTTTTAGATTTTAGGTGTAAGCGTTAAATGATTTTAGAACGGTTACCAGAACGATTTGTTCTGAGATTTCCCCTTCTGAGCGTTTTATACCATTGGTAGTAAAACAATATACTAATTGTTACGGCGTTTAGAATGTAATGGTGAAAAGATTATATATAATATAAAATATATTTAACGAAGCCTTGTTTAATAAATATAATTAAATGACCTTTGCTTTGCACATAGGAGCAGGGCTATATGCCAGTCAAAAGCTGGGCAGCATTTTTAACTTTTAATTCTACAGATTTAGAAATCCCGCACACATATGTTGGAGCGTAAAGTGATGGGGCCAGGAGCCTATGATTTTTGTGACTATTTCCCTCGCGAGCTGTCTGTGAACGACAGGCTGTATGTCTGTTATGAAATGGATACAGAGACGCTTGTGGTAAGGTGGGAGGGTAAAGTAAGCTCAGAGGAGATCAGACAAGGCTATAAAACAATCATGGAGTTAGTGCGCCACTACAAGCCTCAGAAATGGCTTCTGGACCTGCACAAGCGCTCCACTATCAAGAAGAAAGACCAGAGATGGGTGTTCACGCAGGTATTCCCGGAAATGCTGCGCATTATTGACAGCAATGTCTTCGTGGCGATCGTACTTCCTGTTTACTTTTACCAGAGTCTGGTGGATGGACTGGAAGGGGATGAGCTGATGCAGGGGGATAACTTTATGATCATTCATCACTGCCTGTACCAGCAGGAAGGGCGCCGCTGGCTCCAGCAGATGAGCCTGATCAATGCAGGAGCTTAGACTGTATAAACCATAACAAAAATAGCCGGGACTGGATCAGTCCCGGCCATTTTTGTTATGGTTTCTGCTTATAATTAATTTACAGAGATCAGTTCCACGTCAAAGATCAGCGTCGAGTTCGGGCCGATCACATCACCCGCGCCTTGAGCGCCATAGGCCAGGTTAGCTGGCACGAACAGCCTCCACTTGGAGCCTTCCTTCATCAATTGAAGCGCCTCTGTCCAGCCGGCAATCACTCCGTTCACCGGAAAAGTGGCAGGCTGGTTGCGCGCATAAGACGAGTCGAACACCGTGCCGTCGATCAGCGTGCCATGGTAGTGCGTGGTCACCTGGTCTGTTCTGGAAGGCGATTTACCTGTGCCTTCTTCCAGCACCATGTACTGCAGTCCGCTTGGCAGTGTTTTCACGCCTTCTTTGTTTTTATTTTCAGCTAAGAACTCTTCGCCGGCCTTCTGGTTTACAGAGGCTGCTGCGTTCTGCTTCTGTGCCATTTCCTGCTGCAGCGCCATCATAGCCTGCTGCACCTCTTCCTGCGAAAGGGTGGACGGCTTGTTCTCCAACACCTCCTTCATGCCCTTCACAAAAGGCTCCGCCTCAATGTCGATGCCCTGCTTTTTCAGGTTGGTAGCCATGTCGCGGCCAATGATGTAGCTGATCTTCTCTTTTAAATTCATAGTGTGTTTCGCTGCACCAGCTGGTGCTTTAGTAGTAACAAAAATTGATTATTGCAGTGCTAAGGCTACAAAGCTACGTATTTTGAGCTGAACGGAAAGGATTAATGTGAAGTTGTAGCCACGGCGTGAACAGGCCGATATATTTAGTAAGGGCTTCGGTAGCGTAGAAAGCGTCTGTCAGTACGCGTTTCAGGTTATACTGTTTTTCCGTACCTATCCTATAAATAGAGGTGAGGCTCTTCCTCCGACAGGTCGATGTTTATGTCATGTGGGGCCAGCCACTTTAAGATCAGGGCATCCAGTGTATTGGCCAGTAGCCCAAGCGTTGAAATCAAGGAGTTTCTTTTCATTTGTTTATTTGGTTCCGTAATGCAGGGCCTGTTTCAAAGCGTTTACTCACAGCACAAAGATTACCCCGTCGTGTTACTTCCTGGTTATCCCCTGGTAAAGCTTCAGTTATGATTTTCCTCTGTTTCAGGCCGCCTCACAGCAAGGTTTACCACTGAATATTTACAGCCCGATGCAGGCCATACACCTTTACAAACGGGGCGTCTGCTAGTTATACCTGTAAGTGGGGGCGGAACTGGAAAATCTGAAATAGAAATATTGGTATTTCTCAAAAACTTTGTTCTACCTTTGCGCTGAAATTCAAAAGATGCAACCACGGCACACATACAAGAACCTTTTCGCGGGCACCTGTCAGCTTTCAGGACTGGTGGCTGGTTCCCATCATGTGGCCTTGCGTTATGAGCTGAGTGGCTATTGTCTTCCCTTTTTCAGCACCCCCAAAGACTTTAGCTAATAAGCCAGAGTTACCCGGCAGGCTGTTGCCCGGGCAGCTCTGGGAAGTGTCATTCCAACTGATTCATCTAAGGTATAATCCAAGCAAAACATGGCAACTAAAATTAGCGTTAGGCAAACCCTTTCGTATGTCTTTATCGCGCTTTACCTAGTTACTTTTTTCTTTTCCATTTTTGAGCGTCAGGCCCTTTGGTTCCTGCTCCTGATCGCTCCGCTGCACTTGCTGTACATCCGGAACATCCGGCAGGCACAGCACTCGCTGTTGCGCAACTACCCGATCATCGGGTACATGCGCTACATCTTTGAGAGTATACGCCCCGAACTGCGCCAGTACTTCTTCGAGTCTGACTTGGACGGCAAGCCCTTCAGCCGACGCCAACGCTCCATCGTGTACCAGCGAGCCAAGAATGTGCGCCAAACGGTGCCGTTCGGCATGCAGAGCAACAGCCAGGAGCCCGGCTATGAGTGGATCGCCCACACCATGTTCCCGGTACATGTAAAGGAAGAGGGCCTGCGTGTGACGGTTGGAAGCAGCCATTGCAGCAAGCCCTACAGCGCGAGCATCTATAACATCTCGGCTATGAGCTACGGCTCGCTTAGCAAAACAGCTGTAACGGCCTTAAGTGCCGGGGCAAAGCTGGGAGGGTTTGCGCATAACACCGGGGAGGGTGGGGTAAGTCCTTTTCATATAGAGGGTGGAGGCGACCTGATCTGGCAGATCGGTACCGGCTATTTTGGCTGCCGCGACAAGCAGGGGAATTTCTCGGAAGAGCTGTTTGAGGCTCAGGTGGCACACCAGCAGATCAAGATGGTGGAGATCAAGCTTTCTCAGGGAGCCAAGCCGGGGCACGGGGGGATACTGCCTGCTGCTAAAAACACGCCTGAGATCGCGGCCATTCGTAAGGTTGAGCCATACACTACGGTAGCCTCTCCTCCGGCGCACTCCGCTTTCAAAGATCAGTTTACCCTGTTACTCTTTATTGACAAGTTGCGCCTGCTCTCAGGGGGTAAACCGATCGGTATTAAGCTGTGTATCGGAAACAAGCAGGAGTTTGAGCGCCTGTGCCAGGAGATGATGCACAACAACCTGTTCCCGGACTTTATTACCATCGACGGGGCAGAGGGTGGCACGGGTGCCGCTCCGCTGGAGTTTACCGACAGCTTAGGCATGCCGCTGTACGATGCGCTTTCCTATGCACACAGTACCCTCAGGAAGTACGGTCTGCGCGACGAAATTAAACTGATCGCTGCAGGTAAGATCATCACAGGTGTGGATATTATCAAGGCCATCTCATTAGGGGCTGATATGTGCTACAGTGCCCGCGGTATGATGTTCGCGCTGGGCTGTATTCAGGCGCTGCAGTGCGACTCTGGCCGCTGCCCGGTAGGTATTGCCACGCAGGACAAGAACCTGTACAGCGGCCTGGATGTGACGGACAAGCGCGTGCGCGTGGCGAACTTCCACGGCAACACGATCAAGTCTACGGTAGAGGTGATGGAGGCCTGTGGTTTCAGCTCGCTTAGTGAGATCACGCCGGACAAGATCTTCAGAAGGGTGGAGCAAGGCAAGACAGCCAGCTTTAAAGACATTTACTTCTCTAAGAATGCCTCTGCCAGAGAGTTCAACCAGAATTATGTGCTGAACTAAGGTTTTGGATTTAGAAAAGGAAAGGCCCTGTAGCATCCATACATGCTACAGGGCCTTTCCTTTATAGAGCAGGTGTACCTTGTCCTTTAATAATCCTCAATATTTTCATCCCAGAAATCAAATGCTGCATCCGAGTCTTTGTAGCGGATACTCATGTAGATATAGGCAGCCGCGCCTATAACGAGAAATGCAGTGCCGACCATCGCAAGTGAAAGAGGTTTAAGTGAGCCCATGTTTGTCGAAGTATATTGAAACGTATATACGACAAGTCTCTTACTGTGGTTGATCGATTTTTACATATATAGATAAAAAGCACAGGGCCGGATATTCACCCGGCCCTGTGCTATGATAGAAGGTACAAACCCCTACTTACATATTTCTGCGGTACTGGCCACCCACTTCGAACAGCGAGTTCGTGATCTGGCCAAGCGAGCAGTATTTTACCGTCTCCATCATCTCCTCAAAGATGTTGCCGTTCTGGATCGCCACCTGCTGCAGTCGCTTCAGCATTTCCGCCGACTTGTCGGCGTTGCGCTCCTGCAGGGCATGCACCATCCTGATCTGGTACTGCTTCTCGTCTTCCGTGGCACGGATTACCTCTGTAGGTATAACCGTTGGAGAGCCTGTAGAAGACAGGAAGGTGTTCACGCCGATGATCGGGTACTCGCCGGTGTGTTTCAACGTCTCATAGTACAAGCTTTCCTCCTGGATCTTACCGCGTTGGTACATGGTTTCCATGGCACCCAATACGCCGCCACGCTCTGTGATGCGGTCAAACTCAGCCAGTACAGCCTCTTCCACCAAATCCGTCAGTTCTTCGATGATGAACGAGCCTTGCAGCGGGTTCTCATTCTTGGCAAGTCCCAGCTCGCGGTTGATGATCAGCTGGATAGCCATCGCGCGACGTACAGAAGCTTCTGTTGGCGTAGTAAGGGCCTCGTCGTAAGCGTTGGTGTGCAGCGAGTTACAGTTGTCGTAGATCGCATACAGGGCCTGCAACGTAGTTCGGATGTCGTTGAAGTCGATCTCCTGTGCGTGCAGCGAACGGCCAGAAGTCTGGATATGGTACTTCAGCATCTGCGAACGGGCATCTGCGCCATACTTGTGCTTCATCGCCTTCGCCCAGATTCTTCTGGCCACACGACCGATCACGGCATACTCCGGATCGATGCCGTTGGAGAAGAAGAAGCTCAGGTTTGGTGCAAATTTATTGATGTCCATACCGCGGCTCACATAATACTCTACAAAGGTAAAGCCGTTTGCCAGCGTGAAGGCCAGCTGTGAGATCGGGTTCGCACCAGCTTCTGCAATGTGGTAACCAGAGATAGACACCGAGTAGAAGTTACGCACGTTCTTGTCGATGAAATACTGCTGCACGTCACCCATCAAACGAAGCGAGAACTCGGTAGAGAAGATACAGGTATTTTGTGCCTGATCTTCTTTCAGGATGTCTGCCTGTACCGTACCACGAACAGCTGCCAGCGTACGCGCCTTGATTGGCTCGTATACTTCTGCTGGTAATACCTGGTCACCGGTCACACCTAGCAGCATCA
>JAJLKL010000086.1:0-25743 GCA_033838975.1 Hymenobacteraceae bacterium
GCATGTGAAAAGTTCATCCTTTACGCTTCCAAAGGAACCGGCTTTCGCGCCCTGCTCGCCTCATAGCACTGCTATGAAACTCTAAGGCCGGTTCGCTAGAACCCTTTCCGGCTCATTTTCACTTGTAAAGACGAAATATAAACATGTTTCGATATTATTTCCACCCTGTACAAATATAGTGATAAGTTTAGTTCTTAGAGAAGTAGTGTTATAAGTGACCGCCCACTCAGGGTAACAAAAAATTAACAACTTTTGCATTAGAGTTGAACACCTTGTAACTTGCAGTTGTTTAAAAGCAGTCTAAATAAACATTGTCAGAGGTGCACAATAAGATAGAAGAGCATACAGCGCGTAAGAGCGTACGCGATCTCAGGATAGGGGAGAGTGGGGTGATTTGTTGCCTCAATGACCCGGAAATGGGACTTAAGCTCCTGGAGATGGGCTGCATACCCGGTACAGAAGTGAAGTTGAACAGCCGTGCGCCCTTCGGCGACCCGATCACCATTATTGTAAACGATTACACCCTTTCACTGCGCTTAGACGAAGCCGAAACAATCCTGCTTAAGTAGTAAATTAATTAAATGACCGTGACGACTATTCAGCCAGAGGTACTGCAGGTCGAGAGACCGCCTGTGAAGAAAGCAGTAGCAAAAGTTGCCCTTATCGGTAATCCCAACTCTGGTAAGTCCTCTCTCTTTAACCAGCTAACTGGCCTGAACCAGAAGGTGGGCAACTTCCCCGGCGTTACGGTAGATAAAAAGACAGGTCTCTGTCAGATCGCCCCTAGCCTTAAGGCGGAGATCATAGACCTGCCCGGTACCTATAGCCTATACCCTAAGTCGCTGGATGAGCGGGTGATCATCGACCTGCTGTACGATCCGCAGTCAGCGCACTACCCTGATTTAGTTATTGTGACAGCCGATGCTTCGAACCTGAAGCGTAACCTGCTGCTGTTTTCGCAGCTGGCGGATATGCACATTCCGGCGGTGCTGGCCCTGAACATGGTGGACGTGGCTGAGAGCGAAGGGGTAAAGATCGATGTGCCTGCCTTGCAGCGAGAGCTGGGGGTGCCGGTTATCCCGATGAATGCCCGTAAAGGCGTAGGTATAGCAGCCCTGAAGATTGTGATCTCGCAGCAGCTGGATGCTGGCAAGGTGGCGTTCTACCAAATCCCGGACGAGCTGAAGCCGATCGTGGCAAGTATAAAGGAGCGCTTCAGGCTGAAGAACGATTACCTGGCCCTCCACTATGCCCACCAATACAAGAGTCTCAAGTTTCTGAAAGAGGAGGATGTGGTTTGGCTGGATGAGCTTCTGCAGAAGGGCGCGTTCAAATCTAATACGCACCAGGCAAACGAGACCATTGCGCGCTATACCCGCATCAATGAGATGCTGCTGGATGTCGTGCGCGTGGAGAAGGTGAAGAAGGACGAGAAGTTCAGCAACCGGCTGGACCAGATCCTGACGCACAAGATCTTCGGCTATCTTATCTTCTTCACTATTCTGTTCCTGATCTTCCAGGCTGTGTTTGCCTGGGCCAGCTATCCGATGGACCTCATCGATGAAGGTATAGCCAGGCTGAACGGGCTTATACAGGAGAACTTCAGCGGCCCGCTGGTAAACCTGCTCACAGAGGGCGTGATCGCCGGCCTGGGAGGGGTGCTGGTGTTTGTGCCACAGATCGCGGTGCTCTTTGCCTTTATTGCCATACTCGAGGAAACCGGCTATATGGCCCGTGTGACGTTCATGATGGACAAGATCATGCGTAAGTTCGGGTTGAACGGCAAAAGCGTGGTGCCCCTGATCTCAGGGGTGGCCTGTGCTGTGCCTGCCGTCATGTCGGCCCGAACAATTGAGAACTGGAAAGACCGCATGATCACGATCTTCGTGACGCCGCTCATGAGCTGCTCAGCCCGTATACCGGTGTATACCGTGCTGATCGCGCTGGTGGTGCCTGAAAAATATTACCTGGGCATCTTTAACCTGCAGGGGCTGGTGCTGATGGGGCTGTACCTGCTAGGCTTTCTGGCTGCCGTCCTATCTGCTCTGCTGCTCAAGACCCTTTTGAAGGCCCGTGAGCGCAGCTACTTCATCATGGAGTTCCCGGTGTATAAAATGCCGCGCTGGAAGAATGTGGGCATTACCATCTTTGAAAAGTCGAAGACCTTTGTGCTGGAAGCCGGTAAAGTGATTGTGGCAATCTCCATTATCCTGTGGGTGCTTGCCTCCTATGGCCCGGGAGACAACTTTGAGGTAGCAGAGCAGAAAGCTCTGCAGGAGGCGCAGGCGAAAGGACTGACAGAAGAACAAACGGAAAACAGGATAGCCTCCTATCAACTGGAGAACTCCTATGCCGGTATCATTGGCCGTACCATTGAGCCGGTAATCAAGCCGCTGGGGTATGACTGGAAGATAGGCATTGCCCTGCTGACCTCCTTTGCGGCCCGTGAGGTATTTGTAGGAACCATGTCCACGATCTACAGCATTGGGGAGGAGGAGAATGTGAGCACGATTAAGAACAAGCTGATGACGGAGAAAGACGAGAATGGGGATCCGTTCTTTACCCCGGCACGCTCCTTCTCGCTGATGGTGTTCTACCTGTTTGCCATGCAATGCGTGAGTACCCTGGCTATTGTGCGCCGCGAAACCAAGAGCTGGACCTGGCCGATGGCACAGCTGCTGTACATGAGCGGTCTGGCCTACGTGATGGCCTTTATCACCTTCCATCTCTTCAATTAATTAGTTTAGCCTTACAACCTTTCGGCCCACCTTCAGCAATAGCAGGAGGTGGGCTTTCTATTATACTTGTGCCTCAGCAGCACCTTCAGCAACCCAAACCATCCGATCACTTACTGTGAACTCTGTGAAAGTAGTAGTCTTCTTTATTGTGGAAAGGCCTCGGGTTTCTGGAGGACTTTTCTTTTTAAGGGTATATTTATTGTGTGAATATTGTAAATATCGGAAATGGATTGATAACTTAATTAGATTTTTTGTAGTTTAAGCTCTGTTTGTCCAATCAATAAAGACTATGAAAAATAAGCTACTCCATGTCACTGCCTTCTTTGTGCTCGCTCTTGTGTTTCCTGAGAGGGTGTCAGCGCAGATTCTGTACCCCACCAAAGGCGACCAGTTTTCTTCCGCAACACACAAACTGTTTGACGAGGCTTACAACCAAAAGCAGGACTCGGTTACTGTACCTGTTGTCTTGGTCAAGTTTTTAGCTTCTGGCAACCAGGTTAGTACCGCTGCGTTGGTTGAGGGCTACCCTAAATATAACATACCCAACTTACTGCTGAGCCTCGAGCTTCCGGACCTTACTGCCTACTCTGACACCACTGTGGCGCTTTGGTATTTGAGGAAGCCGGAAAGGCCAACAGTAGGAGCAGTGAATGCCATGCTTATTGTTCAGGCGGGGCAGAATGAGTATGCTTACTTTATCGACAAAAACAACAACCGGAACTTTACCGACGACGGCGGTCCTATGACATTTAAGCGTGGAGAAAAGCAGCGGGAAGTAAAAATCAACGACAGGTGGATCGGCAGCGTGGAAATTGTACTGCAGAACTTAGCCTCAGAGCCCCTTGTTCTGCAAGAGGACTCTGCTCCTCTCACTCCTGTGCAACCTGCGGTTAGTACCCCCCGCCGTAACGGTGCTGTTACTTTCCACTTTATCTCGTCTCTTACGTCGGGCTCCGGAGATGCTTTTATGCAGTTTGACCAGCTGATTGATCCTGCTAAGCCGGAGGAAGGAAGTAAAAACTACAAGTACGAGGCAACGTACTATGCATCCCTTAATTTTAACGTTGGAGTGGCAGTGTCATACCGCAACCTGTACCTAGGCGTTGGAGGAGGCGCTGAGTTGCTGCAGATAGGGCAGCAGGACCTTACCCTGGTAACGACTAACAAGGATGGCGTCCGGCACAGTCAGTTCTTGAACAACCGTGGTAATTGGCCTAAAACGCGGGCGCAGGTAAATGCTTTTGCAGAGTACGACATCCGCCTGACGCGCTCCCTGTTCCTGGCGCCTGCTGTTAGCTACTCCCGCTTTAAGTTTCTCTCCGGTCAGTCATTTACGCCGGAAGAAAACCGGACGGACAAGGTGGATTACAAAGACAGTTATTTCTATACATTAGGGGGTAAGGTTAAATACGCTTTGAATGATAAAACACTTCTCTTCATCGAGATTTTTCAGAAGCAGAACCACTTTGATGCGAGTTCATACTTTCACAGCATAAAACCTGACTCTTTTGAAATGGGGCTGAAGCAAGTGTATGGTGGTATAGGAGTACAGGTTCGGTTAGGTGTGCAATAATATTTAAACTGATAACACAACTTTTGGCATCAGTAAATACGTATAAAGCTCATTAACAAAAAGCACTATTCTAATCTTATTCTTTCCCTTTATACTTTAGCATTCAGCAGTATAGAAAATAGCACTGCTCATAACTTTGTGTTTTTATTTGTATGATGCTATAAACTAGCGTGTTAAGTGGCCGATAATAAAGGGGGAGGAATGTTTGGAGTAGCTGCCGCTGGAGCAAAAGAATGCTAAAAGTTTGTTAAAATGGAATTTTTTTGCTAATCTTGATTTATCACTCACCTTAAACAAGCAAATTATGAGAGAACCTGTACTACCTTACAAGCCTCCTCTAGACCATCAGCAAAGCTCTTCTTTACACGCTTCTTTTCCATCATAAGCGTCCAGGGCAAATTCAAAACTAGATATCTTCAGCTTTATACTTGAGCTTATGGCTCAGGCAGGTATACTATTGCCCTTCAAGGGGGATAGTGGTATTGTGCTGTATGCTTTCTTCAGGGCAAGTGCAGAAGATGATCTAGGTTTTAGTTGATATTGTTCTGTTAAAACACTTTTTTGTTTAATCTCGTGGCTAGCCTGCGAGACGATGGCTTCTTATTGTATTTTTTGTAGATAAGCCAGCGTGCTATACCCTTGTTTGGCTGTGGTAAAAGCAAAGAGTGTAACCCTTGATGTATAGACATAAGGGTAACTCCGGTCGGAGCCTTGCTGCTTCAACCTTCTGATAATGACCTTTTTTACTTTAATCTTACCTTAAACAAACAGCGCAATGAAAAAACTACTATTGCTGACCTTCCTGCTGGTGTCAGCCTTGCTGCATCAGGCAATGGCTCAAAGCAGGACAGTCACTGGAAAGGTGACAGACGCTTCCACAAACCAACCTCTCCCGGGGGTGACGGTTCTGGTAAAGGGTACCACGGTTGGTACTGCTACATCTGGTGACGGAACTTACACAATCAATGTTCCTGAAGGGCGCAATGTGTTACAGTTCAGCTTTATTGGCTATGAACCAATGGAGCGTGCTATTGGCAATGCCAGCAGCATCAACGTTACGCTTTCTACGGATACCAAACAGCTGCAAGAGGTTGTGGTGACCGCCCTTGGTATCGAGCGTGAGAAAAAGGCCCTTGGCTACGCGCTTCAGGAGGTTTCCGGGGAGGCCGCGAACCAGACCCGCGAGACAAACGTGGTAAACGCACTTTCTGGTAAGGTAGCCGGTGTTCAGATCGTGAACTCCAGTGGTGCGGTAGGTTCTTCTGCCCGTATCACACTGCGTGGTAACAACTCCCTGACAGGTGATAACCAGCCACTCTTTGTTGTGGACGGTATTCCGATCAGTAACGCTACTAACACAAACGCTGGTTATGGTGGCGTAGACTATGGTAACGCTGCCTCTGACATCAACCCGAACGACATTGAGTCTATCTCGGTGCTGAAGGGTGCGAACGCTGCCGCACTTTATGGCTCCCGTGCTGCCAACGGTGTGATCCTGATCACTACCAAATCCGGAAAAGGAACCAGAGGGCTGGGCCTGACAATAGACCACAGCACCACGTTTGATACGCCGCTTCGCTTGCCTGACTATCAGAATGAGTACGGGCAGGGGCTCAATGGCCGCTTTGAATACGTGGATGGCGCCGGTGGCGGCGTGATGGACGGTGTGGACGAAAGCTGGGGACCACGCCTGGACGGCAGTATCAAGAACCAGTTCTTTGGTGAAGGTCCATGGGTAGCCAGCCCTGATAACGTAAAAGACTTCTTTGAGACAGGTGTGACGCATAATACAAACGTTGGGATCACAGCCGGTACAGACAAGGCAAATGTGCGCCTTTCTCTGGGTAACATCGACCAGACTGGTATCATCCCGAACACTGACCTGCGCCGTCACTCTGTTGGCCTGAACGCAGGCATGCAGCTTAGCGATCAGTTAAGCGCCAATGCGAGTGTAAACTACATTCAGAATATAAGTGATAACCGCCCTGCCAACGGTTACTCTGGCGATAACATCATGCAGCAGTTTGTGTGGTTTGGCCGCCAGGTAGACATTAGCCGACTGAAGGACTATAAGAAAGAGGACGGTACGCAGTACAACTGGAACTATAACTACCACAACAACCCATACTGGATTGTAAATGAGAACCTGAACTCGAATCAGCGTGATCGTATCATCGGCAACGTGTCTTTGAAGTACAACTTCACTGACTGGTTGAACCTGATGGTGCGTGGTGGTAGCGACTTCTTTACAGACGACCGCAAGCGAGTTTGGGCAATGCATACGCTCGACTATCCGCAAGGCCGTTTCTATGAGCAGTCCATTTACCGCAACGAGACCAACTTCGACTTCCTGTTGTCTGCTGACAAAGACATCACCAGCGACATTACGCTGAGCGGCTCCTTCGGTGGCAACAACCGTAAGAACACCTACAGAATGAACGATGTGCTGGTAAGAGCACTGGCTGTTCCTGGTATTTACAACGTATCAAACGCCGTTGGTAACCCTTCTCCTTCCAACTACAGAAGTGAGCGTGTGGTGAACAGCTTGTACGGTACAGGTACGTTCGGCTTCAGAGATTACTTCTTTGTGGACGTAACGGCCCGTAACGACTGGTCTTCTACACTGCCGGCAGCTAACAACTCTTTCTTCTACCCTTCCGTGTCTACCAGCTTGGTGTTCACAGATGCCTTCAACCTGAACTCGAACGTTCTGTCGTATGGTAAGATCAGAGCCAGCTGGGCACAGGTGGGTAACGACACAGACCCTTACAGAACGATAGGTACCTTCAGTGCCAACGACCCATGGGACGGCAGGCCAAACCTGACTTATACCAACACATTGGCGAATGCCAACCTGAAGCCGGAGCAGACTACCTCATTCGAGGTTGGTACAGACCTGCGCTTCCTGCAGGACAGAGCGTTTGTTGATTTCACTTACTATTCGAAAAGCACTACTGATCAGATCGTGAACGTAACAAGATCTGGTGCTTCAGGTTTCGCCTACCAGACGGTAAACATCGGTGAGATCACAAACAAGGGTATCGAACTTCAGTTAGGTGGTTCTCCTGTGCAAACAGCCGGAGGCTTTAACTGGGATGTGCTGGTGAACTTCTCTTCTTACAGAAACGAGGTGGTATCACTTACAGAAGGCCTTGACTCTTATCAGTTAGGCTTGTACTGGGGTGTTGGCCTGGAGGCGAGACCAGGAGAGAGCTTTGGCTCATTGATTGGTAGCACCTACCTGCGCGACGACCAGGGTAGAATCATGGTGAATGCTGCCGGTCGCCCAAGAGTAGGACCAACCGACGTGTTAGGCGACATCATTCCTGACTGGATTGGCGGCGTTCGCAACTCTTTCTCATACAAAGGCTTCAACTTCAACTTCCTGCTGGATGCACGTAAAGGTGGCGATGTCTTCTCTGTAACACACATGTTCGGTCAGTATGCCGGCGTGCTTGAGGAGTCACTGGAAGGTCGTGAAGAAGGGCTGCTGATCGAGGGTATTGACCCGGATGGTAACCCTAACACGGTGAGAACTCCAGCACAGCAGTACTGGCAAGGGCTTTACGGCCTGCACGAGGCTCATGTGTTCGACGGCAGCTTTGTAAAACTTCGTGAAGTGGTGCTGGGCTATGACCTGCCGCAGTCACTGGTGAGCAGAGTGAAGCTGAGAGGCGCCAGCATCAACCTGATCGGTAGAAACCTGTGGCTGATTCACTCTAACATCCCTCACGTGGATCCAGAGACAGCTTTCGGTGCAGACATAGCGAGCCAGGGCTTTGAGTTTGGTGCCCTTCCTTCAACGAAGAGCTGGGGTGTTAACCTGAGACTGACGCTGTAATATTAAAGAGTTTAAACTCAAACAGATTCCAAAATGACTAGATTATCAAAATATAAATTGTGCATCGCGCTGTTCCTGGGGCTCGGCCTGAGCGCATGCGATAAGGACTTCGAGGAGATAAACATGAACCCTAACGCTCCCGAGGATGTGCCTGCTTCTGTGATTTTACCTGCTGCTCAGCAATCTGCGGTTAGTCGACTGCTGGGAGCAAACGTGAACATGACCTACGCCAGTACATGGGCACAGCACATTGCCAAAATCCAGTACATCGACGAGGATCGTTATAACTTCAGGGCTTCTGACTTCTCCACGCACTGGGATCAGCTTTACGCTGGGCCGCTGCTGGACAGCCGCCTGGTGATAGAAAAGGCAGCGGAGGCCGGAAACCAGCAAATGGAAGGGGCAGGACGCACATGGCGCACCTGGATATTCCAAAACGTGACAGACCTCTGGGGGGATGTGCCTTACTCAGAGGCCCTGCAAGGAGACGCGGGTAACCTTACGCCGACCTACGATAGCCAGGAGGCCATCTATATGGACATGCTGAGCCAGTTAGAGACCTCTAACACGTTGCTGGCGTCTGGCTCTGGTAATATCGGCGGAGACCTGATCTACAATGGCAGTGCCGCGCAATGGAGAAAGTTCACGAACTCACTGCGCCTGCGCCTGCTTATCCACATGGCAAAAGTTGCGCCCGACAGAGCAAAGGCTGGTATTGAGAGCATCATGGCGAACCCTGCTGAGAACCCTATCTTCCAGAGCAATGCTGACAACGCACAGCTCGATTACCTGGGGGCGCAGCCATACCGTAACCCATGGTTTGAGAACTCTGTTACACGTGACGACCATGCGATAAGCGAAACAATGGTTGAGGTTTTGGGTGAGAAGAACGACCCTCGCCTGGCAGTATACGCTCATCCTGCCGAAGAGCCGGCAGAAGGTGCCGGTGTTGAGTTAGACGGTGAGGTGTATGTAGGGCAGCCAAACGGAGCTGTAGCACAGCCTTCACTGCCTACGGTTTCAAGAATTGGTGCAAAGTACCGTGATACCCCAACAGCGCCACTGTACATCATGACTCATGCCGAAGTGATGTTTATCCTGGCAGAAGCTGCTGCCCGTGGCTGGAACGTAGGTATGTCTGCTGAGGAGGCTTATGAGGCAGGCATCCGCTCCAGCATGAAGCTAAATGATATCTCTGAAGCTGAGATTGACGCGTATCTGGAGCAACCTTCTGTTGCCTATGAAGCTCAGGCTAACAAGCTTGAGGCAATCAGTGTTCAGAAGTGGATCGCACTGTTTGGTAATGGTATAGAGGCTTTTACAGAGTACAGAAGAATGGGCTACCCAAGTTCTATTGAGGAGGTGCCTGCTTCATTCTTCCCTGGCAGAGGCGTTCCGCTGCGCTTCTCCTATACTAACCAGGAGCGAAGCACTAACAAAGCCAACGTAGATGCTGCCAGCCAAGGCATTGTCGACTTCTTGTTCGGCAAGCCGGTATGGTGGGACGTTGACTAAAGATGAATTGGTAAATAAAGTAGATAGATTAGAATACTAGGTAGTAGTCTTCTTCATTGGAAAAAAGCCCCCGGTTTCCGGGGGCTTTTTCTTTTTATGCTATAGTTAAAAACACCGGTGATTTTAAGGTGCCGGCACCAGTGCAGTTGAGTAGTACTTAACACAAGATTTGGGCAATCAACTGCCTGATCAGAAGGGGGTGGGCGCTCCAGGCTTTCTTGCCTATTCCCTTTACCCTCAACTTTACATCCTTCTCAAAAAAAGTGTTGGTTTCCTTTGCTTCGTAAAAATAAATATGTTAATATTAACGACTCTCACCTTAAATAAAGTTGCTTATGCAGAAAAACTACTTCTTTTACGACTGCGGCTAATCTCTGCTGCATGTAGGGTGGCCTAAACCCCTTAGGCTTGCACGATCTGTTCGACACCTTGTTGTTTCCTAAAAAGTAGAAGGCAGGCTATACCTGTTTGCTGCTCCTGACATTGCTTCTAAGCCTGCTTCTTCCTGTGGGGAAGGCTGGCTTACACCATTTTCTCTTTCTTTTTGCTTATCCCGCGCTGCAGCACAGCCGCGTGACAGGCTTACTATTTCCGTTTTTTAGTACAATTAAATGATTTGATGGCCCTTTATGGCCCTTAAATGACTTGGGTACAGTGTCTCCGCTGGCTGTTAAGGCTGTGGTGGCTTTGTAGCCAATACGCTTGCTGTACAGGTGCCTGTAAAGCGAAACTCCAAGGAGTTTACACAGAGCAAAACAAGTTTCGAAGTGCCTGATGGTACTTCCCTTTACCTCGTTCTAACCAATTTTCTCACTTAATAAACAATGCACATGAAGAAAGTTTTACTCCTTTGCTTTATCCTGGTGTCTGTGCTGCTGCAACAGGCCATGGCCCAGGTTAGAGCAATTACCGGTAGAGTGACGGATGCCTCTACCAATCAACCGCTGCCGGGAGTGGCAGTGTTGGTAAAAGGCACTTCTGTAGGTACAGCCACATCAGTGGATGGCTCCTACAGCATTAATGTGCCCGAGGGGAACAACACCCTGATCTTCCGCTATATCGGCTATCAGCAGGTTGAGCGGAGTATAGGCAACGAGTCGGCCATAAATGTGGGCCTTTCGCTGGACACGAAGCAACTGGATGAGGTGGTGGTAACAGCCCTCGGCTACCAGCGAGAGAAAGAGACGCTGCCGTACTCAGTGGGTGCCGTTAACAGCGAGAACCTGACCTACGCCAAGTCAAATGACGTGAGCACAGCGCTGGTGGGTAAGGTGCCTGGTATCCAGGTACAAGGGTCCCCTAGCTCCAGCTTTGACAACGGCGACATCGTGATTCGTGGAGCAAATGGCCTGGGCACATCGCAGCCGCCGCTCTACGTGGTGGATGGTACGGTGACGGACCAGAACAGTGTGATCATGGATAACGTGGAGAGCATCTCGGTGCTGAAAGGTGCTGCGGCTACCGCTCTTTACGGCCAGCGCGCCGCCAACGGCGTGGTGATCATCACAAGCAAGAAAGGTACACGAGGAGCGCCGTCAGTAGACCTGAACCTGTCGGCTGCGTTTGAGAACCCATCCGTGATGATGCCTTACCAGGACCAGTATGCGGCGGGGTACACTTCCAATGCCAGAACGCCCGGTACTACCTACGATGCTGAAGGGTTCTATATCTTTAAGTACAAGCCGGGCACGCATCCGGAAAGCTGGGCAGCCTTTGACGGGCAGCGCATCCTGGACTACGGCGCCGACGAAAGCTGGGGACCTAAGATGAACGGCCAGCTGTACAGACCTTACTACTCCTGGTACCCTGGGGCAGACTTCGGTAAACTGGAGCCGCTTAACCCGCAGCCAAACAACGTGAAGGATTTTTATGAAACAGGGAAGAATTTTAACAACAGCATCGGTATCAGCGGCGGCGGAGACAACTTCCTGTACCGCCTTACTTATGCCAACCAGGAGCGTACGCTTATCATCCCGAATGCCAAGCGTAGCCAGCACCAGGTGGGTGTAAACTCGTCTTTGGACATCACCAAAAAGTTGACAGCCTCTGTTGACTTTGCTTACACTAACAACAACACAACAGGGCAGCCAAGAGAAGGTTACCGTCTGGACGGCTTGAACGTGACACAGAACTTCAACCAGTGGTTCCAGCGCCAGCTCGACTTCGACAGGCTGAAAAACTACCGCAACGCCGACGGTACGCTGCAGTCCTGGAACATCGGTGACCCGAACGGTACCGGTAACCCTGCGCTATACCTGGCGCCGCAGTACTGGGACTCCCCTTACTTCGTGATCAACGAGAACTACGGCCTCAGCAGCACTGATCGCCTGGTAGGTAACCTGGGTCTTGCCTATAAGATCAACGAGCACATGAACTGGCAGTCTTACGCGCGCATGAGCCAGCGCAGCGGCGAGGGGGACTTCCGCATTGCCTCAGGCGGTCTGAACACAGATGAGTACTACATCTGGCAGAACCGTCGCCGCGAGATGAACTACGAGACAAACCTGACCTACAAGCGCACGTTTGGCGACATTTCAGTAGACGCCCTAGTGGGAGGGAACATTCGCAAGAACTCCTATAACCAACTGGAAGAGACAACCCAGGGCGGCCTTAGCTTCCCTAACTTCTTCGATATCTCTGCTTCCGTTGCCCGCCCGCTGATCGAGCGCGGCTATGCAGAGCAGGAGGTGCGCAGTGCGTATGGTAGAGCCTCCTTAGGATACAAGAGCTTCCTGTTCCTGGATGCGACCCTGCGTAACGACTGGTCTTCAACCCTGCCAGAGGACAACAACTCCTACCTGTATCCTTCGGTGGGTGGTAGCTTTGTGTTTACGGAGCTGATGAAGGATATGTCTTTCTCCAATGTGCTGACCACCGGTAAACTGAGAGGTTCATGGGCGCGTGTAGGGGATGACCTTGATCCGTTCCAGGTTAGAACCGTGATCGATAACCTGCCGCTTTACGGTTCCAACGCCTCCGCGGAGATCGGGAACGAGTTCAGAACAGGTACCATCAAACCTGCCTTAACGACCTCATGGGAAATAGGTACAGACCTGCGCCTGTTCAACAAGGTGGGGTTAGAGTTCACTTACTACCAGGATGATAACGAGGATAAGATCCTGAGCCTGAACGTCGATCCCGCTACCGGTTTCAGTACTTACCAGATCAACGCCGGTAAAATCCAGCGTAAAGGTATAGAGGCAGCTCTGAGCGCTACCCCTGTAAGCGGTGCTGTTACCTGGGACTTCACGCTGAACTTTGGTAGAAACCGCTCTAAGATCGTGGAGCTGGCGGATGGCCTGAACAACTACCTGGCCAGCACGCAACGTAACGACACGCGTCTGGAGCACCGTGTAGGAGAGGAGTGGGGTATGCTGGTTGGCCGTAAGTGGAGACGCGACGAGCAGGGCCGTGTAATTGTTGGCTCTAACGGCATTCCGCTGTACGACATCAACCAGGAGCGTGGCACCATCCAGCCGGACTTCACGGGTGGTTTCTTCAACAACATCACTTACAAAGGCATTAGCCTTGCCTTCTCCATCGACTTCCAGAAAGGCGGCCTGTTCCACTCGCTCACGAAGATGTACGGCTACGGCTCAGGCCTGCATAAGAACACGGTGGGTGTGAACGACAAAGGCGTAGACTGGAGGCAGTTTCCGTCAGAAGGCGGTGGTATCCTGATACCGGGAGTGTATGAGAACGGCAGCCCGAACACGACTTACATCCCTGCCAGAACTTACTTCTACACCTCTCTGCAACGCGACAACATCAACTCAAACGTGATCGACGGTTCTTACCTGAAGCTGCGTGAGGTGCGTCTGGGGTATGAACTGCCAAAGGCGGTGCTGGGTAGCCTGATCAAGAGCGCTAACCTTGGTTTCATCGTGAGCAACGCCTGGCTGATCAGCGCGCCTGGCAAAGAACTCGGCATCGACCCGTCAGAGTTGGAGAACACATGGTACGAGGGAGGCCAGCTGCCATCTACGCGCACAATGGGTCTGAACCTGAGAGTAAGATTATAATTCCTAAAGATTAGATTCGTATGAAAAATAAGTTGATATTATTTATAGCGGTGCTTTTCGCGATGGTGTCCTGCGACCCGGGCGATTTTGATGACACCAACGTAGATCCGAGAAGGGTAGAGGAGGCCCCAACGCGTACCCTGCTGACCTTCTCCTTACAGCAGTTGCCGTTCACGGTTTGGAACACTCCGATCCGGAACGTGGGAGGCTACTCAACGGTGCACTACAATTTCTTTTCGCAGTACCTGTCAGAGGGGCCTTACCCGGCAGCCTCCCTGTACAACACCAGAAACCTCTCCTGGACAGCCTGGTACACAGGGCCGCTTTACAACCTGCAGACGATCATTGACCTCAACAATGAGGGCAGCCACCTTGCTGACCTGGGTAACGGTTCTAAAAACAACCAGTTAGCCGTGGCGCGCATTCTGAAGGCCTACTACTTCTGGTTCCTGACCGACACGTATGGTGATGTCCCTTACTTCAATGCGCTGAAGGGTAACCAGAACCTGCAGCCGAAATATGACAAGCAGGAGGATATCTACGCGGACCTGTTTAAGGAGCTGAAAGAGGCGCAGGCCATGATCAATGTGGATGAGGCAGGCGTGACAGGCGATATCCTGTTGGGTGGTAACATGGCGGCCTGGAAAAGGTTTGCCAACACTACACGTCTGTTCATGTCGCTGCGCCTGATGAAGGTGAACCCTGGCAAAGCACAGACAGAGCTTACCGCGGCCCTTACCGATGGGGTGATCGAGAGCAGCACTCAGGACGTGACCTTCCAGTTTATCGGCGGCGACCCGAACAACTGGAATCCATGGTACGAGAACTACTCCAACGACAACCGTAACGACTATGCTATCAGCAATACGCTGGGCGACTACATGCTGGATACAGAGGACCCACGGGTGTTCGTATACGGCGAAGTACTGAACGGCAGCGAGGTAAAGACACTGCCTTACGGTAGTGCGGCCGCTAAGAACATACCGGGTATCTTCAGCCGTATTGGTACTCGCCTGCAGGCTTCAGACACGAAGGTACCGATCTTCACGCATGCTCAGGTGCTGTTCGCAAAGGCGGAGGCTGTGAACAGGGGCTTCTCTATACCTTCCGGCGGCGCTGCCGAGGAACTGTACAACGATGGCATCAAAGCTTCCTGGCAGTTCTGGGGCGTGTACGATGAGGCTGCCTACAACGATTTCATCGCCCAGCCAGAGATATCTTATACTGCTGCCAGCGGTCTTGAGAAAATCATTACGCAGAAGTGGGTGCACCAGTACCTGAACGGCTTTGAGGCTTGGGCTGACTGGAGAAGAACCGGTTTCCCTAACCTGGAGCCGGCAATGGATGCGGTTGATGACCGTGGCATTCCGCGTCGTATGGGCTATCCTTCAAACGCCAAAGCGCTGAACGAGACAAGCTACAACGAGGCCATCACCCGCCAGGGGCCAGATGACAACTACACCCGTATCTGGTGGGATGTGCAGTAGTTGTATAACAAAGGTGAATAATAAAGTAAATAGTAGATTAGAATACTAGGTAGTAGTCTTCTTCATTGCTAAAAAGGCCTTCGGTTTCCGGAGGCCTTTTTCATTATACTATCAACAGAGGAGGTGAATCTTTCAAAAGTGTGCCTGCTACCTGTAGATCAGAAATACCGCCGGTTGCTTGTGTATGTCCGGCAGCTTTCCCCGCCACTGCTGTACGGTTTTGGTTTGGATGAACTCATGCTCCGGGGAGGTGATGTTGGCGGCAATGCAGAGCCTTGTGTCAGGGTGGAGGGTGGAGAGCAGGTCCTCCAGCAGCTTGTTGTTGCGGTAGGGCGTCTCCATGAAGATCTGGGTCTGGTTGCGCTGAAGCATCTCCTTCTCCAGGTTACGCAAAGCCTGCAGCCGGTCGCGCTTCTCGATGGGCAGATAGCCGTGGAAGGCGAACTGCTGTCCGCTAAAGCCGCTGGCCATTAGGCTCAGCAGTATCGCCGACGGACCGGCAAAGGGCACTACTTTTATACCTTTCTGGTGGGCATGCTTCACCACTTCGGCACCCGGGTCTGCCACACCCGGGCAGCCGGCCTCCGAGATAATGCCTGCATCTATACCTTGCTCCAGCAGCGGCTTGAGCGAAGCCTGTACCTGCGCCAGAGAGGCATCCTTATCGACCTGCACAAACGTTAGCTGCTCGATAACCAGCTCCGGGCAAATGCTCTTCACGTAGCGGCGGGCCGTGCGCAGGTTCTCCACAATAAAGTAAGTCAGGTTGCTTACCGTGTCTTTTACCTGCGGGGAGATCACCTGGTCTTGTGTCCCCTCTGCCAATATGGTTGGGATTAAGTATAAAGTGCCTGCTTTCTTCATGCTGCAAAGGTAGGGCTTAATTGTCGGATTGCTGAATAATTGGGCCCTGTGAAAGTATAAACGACAACTGCCACCGTTTTGGGGCGGTGGCAGTTCATTGTCTGAGTCAGGATTTGCAGGATCAAGAGATATTCAGGGCTAAAGTTTTGATGATTTGTGAAAGTATCAGATTTAGAAGGTCATCCTGTCCACCCCAGGGTCCTGTGCATCCTGGTCCTAATCGGTCTCCAGGAACCTTGTAACCAGGTCGTATACTTCATCGGGTGCCTCGGCGTGTACCCAATGACCGGCGTTTGGTATGGTCTCTACCTCCACCATGGTGAACAGGTGCTCTATGCTTCCATAGATGTCCTCCTGCCTGATGTAGTTTGATCGGCCCCCCTTAATGAACAGCGCATGCTTTTTGAACGGAACGTCTGCCGTAATGGCGGCTGCAATATGCTCGTAATTCTTTTCGATGGCATCCAGGTTCATGCGCCAGCCAAAGGTGTTGTCCTCTTGGCGGTACAGGTTCTTCATAAGGAACAGGCGTACATCCTCGCTGCTTATGCTTTTGGCCAGCTGCTTGTCTATCTCGCCGCGGCTGGTGGCGGTGCTCAGGTCCACCGACTGCAGTGCCTCTATGATCTCGTCGTGGTGCGGCGGGTAAGCTTTGGGCGCAATATCTACCACGATCAGCTTTGTGAGGCGGGTAGGGTATTTCAGCGCATACTTCATCGCCACTTTGCCTCCCATCGAGTGGCCCATGATGGCCGGTGTCGGAATCTGCAGCTCATCTACCAGGCGCAGTACGTCGTCGGCCATGGCATCGTAGTTGTGTTCTTCGTTGTGCGGTGAGCGGCCGTGGTTGCGCAGGTCTACCAGAAATACATTGTAATGCTCTGCCAGTCGCTTGGCCAGGGTAGCCCAGTTGTCCAACGTGCCAAACAAACCGTGCAGGATCAGCAGCGGCTGCCCATGGCCCATTTCTTTATAGTGTAATTTCATACTTCTTTGGGTGATGGTAATCTGTTATAGTACCTTGATTAGCTTCTCTGAGTTACCGCGCTCCTGCAGTATCCCGAATGGCTGCAACTGTAAACCGTACTGCTCAAATACCTGCAACACCTCTTCACGGTCAGCCGGGTCTACGGCCACCAGCAGGCCGCCACTGGTTTGCGGGTCGCAAAGCAGGTGCTTCTGGTCAGGGGTCAGGTCTGCCACTTTATGCCCGTAGCTGTCGAAGTTGCGGTGCGTGCCGCCAGGTACGGCTTTCTGTGCCAGGTACTCCAGTGCTTCAGGTATAACCGGTACCTTGTCAAAGAACACTTCCGCGCTTAGGTTGCTGCCTTCGCACATTTCCGAAAGGTGACCCAGCAAACCGAAACCGGTTACGTCGGTCATGGCTTTTACCTGTGGCAGCTGGCCCAGCTCTGCGCCAATCTTGTTTAGCTGCATCATCTGGTGAGGAGCAAGGTGCGCGTGCTCCGGTTTAAGCAGGCCTTTTTTCTGAGCGGTAGTCAGTATACCCACGCCAAGCGGTTTGGTCAGGTACAGCTCACATCCGGCAGAGGCCGTGTCGTTGCGCTTCAGGTTCGGGATGTCCAGCATGCCTGTCACGGCCAGTCCGAAGATAGGCTCAGGGCTGTCGATGCTGTGCCCGCCCGCCAGGGGTATACCTGCCTCGTGGCAGATGCTGCGGCTCCCTTCGATCACCCGCTTGGCTACTTCTGGCGCCAACTTATCTATAGGCCAGCCCAGCACGGCAATCGCCATCATGGGTGTGCCGCCCATCGCATACACATCCGATATGGCATTGGCAGAGGCGATGCGGCCAAAGTCAAAGGCATCATCCACGATCGGCATAAAAAAGTCGGTGGTGCTGATGACAGCGCGGCCGTGGCCAATGTCGTACACGGCGGCGTCGTCGCGGGAGCTGTTGCCCACCAGCAGCCTTTTCTCTTCGGGGTAACTGACATCGGTATGCAGGATGGCATCCAGCACCTTGGGGGATATTTTGCAGCCGCAGCCGGCGCCGTGGCTGTACTGCGTTAATCGTATTTCTTGTATAGGGGTCTCTTCCATCTTAAATGAGGTTATGCTGTTTTGCAAACTCCAGAACCCGTTGGGCGTTCTCCTCGGGGTTGATGCCTTCGAGTGGCAGCGGGAGTACGCGCTGCCTTTTGGCAAGGTCAAAATGATAGGCCTTGTCGTAGTATACCAGCGCAAGGTCCACCATCTTCTCCATATCGCCGGCGGCAATGGCTGCGAGTGCCTCTTTGGTAGCCAGGCCGCCCAGGCGCTTCTTTATCTTCAGGACAGCAGCCTCTAGTATACCCTTGTCTGTGCGACAGTACTCTTCGGCCAGCTTCTGCACCCGCAGGTGTCTGGGCACCTCCAGCACGACCGCCGGGGCCTGCTGCATCTGGTCGAACAGGGGCTTGGGCAGCATCACTTTGCCAATGGTTATGCTCTCATCCTCGAGCCACAGCGGTGGCTGCCCGCTCAGCCTTAGCAGCTCCATGCCCAGCAGGTTCTCAAAGTGCTCGGTACTTGGCTGCGGCGCCATGCCTATGCTTCCGAAGGCGGAGCCCTTGTGGCAGGCCAGTGCCTCCAGGTCTATGCTTTGCTGGCCCTTCCGCTGCAGGTAAGGCAGCAGACTGGTTTTGCCGCTGCCGGTGAGGCCTCCCAGTATCACCATTGGCCGGGGCTGCGCGAACTGTTCCTGCATCAGGCGGCGGTAAGCTTTGTAGCCCCCCCTCAGCAGGTGTACCTTAAAGCCGGAGAAGTTGAGCAGCCAGGCCATGGCCCCACTGCGCATGCCACCGCGCCAGCAGTGCACTAACAGCTCCTTGTCTTGTGCCAGCTTGCCGGCCTCCTGCACAAAGGTCGACATTTTCGGCCCGAACAGGTCCAGCCCGATCAGCACGGCCGGGTCGTGGCCCTGCTGCTTGTAGGCTGTGCCCACTGTGGCGCGTTCCTCATCCGAAAAAATAGGGAAGCTGTGCGCCTGCGGGATATGGCCGACCGCGTACTCTTTGGGGGCGCGTACGTCCAGCACCGGCAGCTGCTCTGCCCTTTGGAGGAACTCCTGTATGGTTATGCTATTCACCACGGCTTATTTCAGCTGGCGGAGGTAGAGCTGAATAGTGTTCTCCAGGCCAAGGTACAGCGCATCGCAGATCAGGGCATGGCCGATGCTCACCTCCAGTAGCCCGGGCAGGTTGTCTTTCAGGTACTTCAGGTTGTCCAGGTCCAGGTCATGGCCCGCGTTCAGCCCCAGGCCCAGCTCCTGTGCCTTCTGTGCCGCTTTTACATAGGGGGCAATGGCCTGCTCGCGGTTTTTATGGTAGCCGCTGGCATAGCCTTCCGTATAAAGCTCAACACGGTCTGTCTCTACCAGGGCGGCAGCCTCTATCAGCCTTTCCTCCGGGTCTATGAAAATGGAGGTGCGGATGCCCAGGTCCTTCAGCTCCAGAATAGTGTGCGTCAGGAAGTCTTTGTGTTTGATGGTATCCCAGCCGGCGTTGGAGGTAATGGCATCGGGCGCATCGGGCACAAGAGTTACCTGTGCCGGCTTCACCTCTTTTACCAGCTTCATAAACTCCGGCGTAGGGTTCCCCTCCACGTTAAATTCTGTCGTGACCACCTCTTTCAGGTCATACACGTCGCGGTAGCGAATGTGGCGCTCGTCGGGGCGCGGGTGCACGGTGATGCCCTGGGCCCCGAAGCGCTCGCAGTCCTTTGCCGCCTGCACAACATTTGGCCTGTCGCCACCGCGGGCGTTCCGAAGCGTGGCGATTTTGTTTATATTTACACTCAGTTTCGTCATGGTGATAGCTTACTTGTGGGGCTAGGCGCCCCCGGTTATACCTTATTACGGAATGACTAAATTAGTGGAATTTTAATTAAGATGATAAACTACGGCCCGGGCAGGAGCTACGTATAAACGGGCACCGCTGCCTAGGGAGCAGTGTCTCAATCATAAAAGTATAAACAACGAAAAGAACTATGACTTTAAAACAGCGCGTAGAGGCCGACATTAAGCAGGCAATGCTGGCCAAGGACAAGCCCCGTTTACAGGCCCTGAGAAGCATCAAGTCCCTTATCCTGTTGGCAGAGACCGAGAAGGGCGGCACCGAGGGAATTTCGCCGGACACAGAAATGAAGCTCTTGACGAAGGCCGCCAAGCAGCGCCGAGAGTCGGCAGAGCTGTATGCCAAGCAGGGCCGCACCGATTTGGAGCAGATCGAGCTGAACGAACTGGCCGTGATCGAGGAGTACCTGCCCAAGCAGCTGGACGAGGGGGAGGTTCGTGTGCGTCTGCTGGATATTATCCGCCGCGTGGGAGCTACCGGTCCCTCTGATCTGGGCAAGGTAATGGGCGTAGCCTCTAAAGAGCTGGCCGGTCAGGCCGATGGGCGTGCCATTTCAATAGCAGTAGGTGATCTGCTCAACAATACAGACTTTTAAACCTTAAGTATGGCTGGAGCCGGAGTATGGAGTGACTGCGGCTCCGGTTTTGCTGCCCTTATACGCTGCGGGCTGCTATACCTGAAGCAAAATCTTTTTAACCTTGAGTACATTCGATTTTTTCCTGGCTATACCGATTGCCTTTGGGGCCTTTATGGGTTTCCGGAAGGGGCTGCTGCTGGAGCTGGTGTCGTTGGTGGCGCTGGTGCTGGCTATCCTGGGAGGGCTTAAGTTATTGGACTCAGCTCTTCCCATCATGCGGGATTTTATTGGCGATGCGCACGGCCTGCTCCCGTTCGTCACCTTCCTGGTGGTGTTTGTGGGGATCGTGCTGCTGGTGCGTATCATCGGCCTGGTCCTGAAGAAGGTGGTGGACTTTACCCCCTTTGGCTTATTTGATAATGTGCTGGGGGGGCTGCTGGGTGCCCTGAAGTGGTGCGTGGCCCTGAGCCTGCTGCTGTACGTGTCCGAGATGGCGGGCATCAGCATCTCAAAAGAGACAGCCGATGCCTCTGTGGTATACCCGGTGGTGCTCAAAACCACACCCTACGCCCTGGATATCCTGAGCTACGTGCTCCCTTTCGTCAAGGCTCTGATCTTCTCGCTGAAGCAGCATTTTTAAGGCTGGAAGATGTGAAAAATTAAAAATTTGGAGATATGCCGGTTCCTCAGCACACAGGTTTAAATGCCATTTGTTAGCCCGAAGCCAAGTATGTATATAATTCACTTTAAGATCATCTTTTAATTTTCTCACCTTCAAATTCCCAAATCCCATGCTCCTCCTGCTGGATAACTTTGACTCCTTTACCTATAACCTGGTCGACTACTTTGGCCGGCTGGGGGTGGAGGCGCAGGTGGTGCGCAACGATGTGCCGCTGCAGGAGCTGCAGCAGTTGCCTGTTAAGGCCGTTGTGCTGTCGCCGGGGCCGGGGGTGCCCAGCGGGGCCGGAAGTATGATGGACACTATCCGTTATTTTCATGAGCGGGTACCGATGCTGGGGATTTGTCTAGGGCATCAGGCGCTAGGGGAGTTTTTCGGGGCTAAGCTGGAGAAGGGGGTAAAGCCTATGCATGGCAAGATCTCGGAGATCATCTGTAAGGAGGACGCTATTTTTGAGGGGATGCCTTCTGTGATACCGGTGGTGCGCTACCACTCGCTGGTGCTGCGCCACACGCCGGAGAGCATCGTTCCGCTGGCGCATACGCAGGAGGGCGAGCTGATGGCTTTCCGGCACAAAGCGTTGCCGCTGTATGCCCTGCAGTTTCACCCGGAGGCGGCGCTCACTACTTATGGCCTGCACATGCTTCGAAATTGGCTTAGTATTGCTAATATTGCAAATTAGTTAACCAAGTACTTCCCGAAGTACGTTTTATTACAAAGTATTACTCAACAATGGATCTACAAGTCAGACAAGAAGGAGATTTTCAGTTTATTGATGAAGGCGAAGGCGAGGTAATGGTGCTGTTACACGGGTTGTTTGGTGCGCTTAGCAACTGGCACGGTGTTGTAGATCATTTTTCGAAGAACTATCGCGTTGTGATACCGCTGATGCCCATCTATGAAATGGCGCTGCACAAGGCGGGCGTACCGGGCCTGGTGCATTTTGTGGAGGACTTCGTAAAGCACATGAAGCTGAAGGATATGACCCTGCTGGGTAACTCCCTGGGTGGGCATGTAGCGTTGGTGTATACCCTGAAAAACTCCGACAAGGTGAAGCGCCTGGTACTGACCGGAAGCTCTGGTCTGTTTGAAGACTCCATGGGAGGCTCTTTCCCGAAGCGTGGCAACTACGAGTACGTGAAGGAGCGTGTGGCCTATACCTTCTACGACCCGAAGACGGCAACGCAGGAGCTGGTGGACGAGGTGTTCAACATTACCAACAGCAATGCCAAGTGTCTGCGCATTATCGCGATCGCCAAGTCGGCCCAGCGGCATAATATGGCCAAGGATATCACAAACATCAAGGTGCCGACGTTGTTGATCTGGGGGCTGAACGATACCATTACGCCGCCGCTGGTGGCGCATGAGTTTAACAGGCTGATCGAGAACTCAGAACTATTTTTCATCGATAAGTGCGGACATGCTCCAATGATGGAACATCCGGAGAAGTTTAACAGTATCTTAGATAAGTTTTTAGCCAGAACACCCATAACCGCAGACGCTACATGATCGCAGAAGAACTCATCAACCAAATGATTCCACCGCTGAAGCTCTACGACACCGTGGAGAAGTCGCTGCGGTGGATGGATGAGTTCCGCGTAAACGAACTGCCGGTAGTAAGCAACCGCAAGTACAAAGGGCTGGCAACCGAGCAGGGCCTGATAGAGCTTACAGACCGCGCACAGACCTTGAAGGAGCTGGAGCTGGAGTACCAGGACGTGTACGTGCTGCAGCACCAGCACTTTTATGATGTAATGGAGGCGGCGATCAAAAACAAGATACAGGTCGTGCCCGTGCTCGATGAGGAGCATGACTACATGGGCGTGATCACCATCAACGACACGCTGGCTGCCTTCGGTCAGATGTCGGCGCTGCAGGGGCAGGGTAGTATCCTGGTGCTGTCTATGCCCGAGCGGGATTACTCCCTCAGCCAGATCAGCCGCCTGATAGAGGAGGAGAACGTGAAGATCCTGAGTGCCTACGTGGCCCCGGATGAAATGGACCCTTACAAGATCAAGCTTACCCTCAAGCTGAACACCACCGACCTTACCCGCATCATTGCAACGCTGGAGCGCTTCGAGTATCGCATCACCGCGCAGTTCAACGATGGCACCCAGCACGATGTGGGCCGCGATCGCCTGGACATGCTTTTCAAATACCTGGATATTTAGCGTCGGCAGTGGCAATGCTCCGTTTTTGCCTCTGTACAATTGTTCTGCTGCTCCTCCGGGCCGCTGCGATGGCAACGCCCTGCAAGGTTCCGTTTGTCGTGGTAAACGGGATTACTCTGCAGGGCAACGACATCACCAAAAACCATGTACTGCAGCAGGAACTTACGGTTGCCCCCGGTGATACGCTTGCCGCCGATGCGCTGGAGCCTTTGCTGGAGGAAAATCGCAGGCGGCTGTTTAACCTGCGCCTCTTCCACCATGTCAACTATCATTATACCTGCCAGGAGGGGCAGGTTCGGGTAACTTACGAGGTGCAGGAGCGGTACTACCTTTACCCCATCCCCATCTTTGATTTTGCTGACCGGAATTTCAATGCCTGGCTGGAGCGGAAGGACTGGAGCCGTATTGATTACGGGCTGAACCTGGTCAGGCGCAACTTCAGGGGGCGTAATGAGGAGGTCAGGCTGCGGGTGCAGCGTGGCTTTAACAAAAGGCTGGAGGTTGCGTACCGGATACCCTACATCAGCCGTCGCCTTAACTTAGGGGCAGATTTCAGTGTAGCGGATTACCGCAGCCGTACCATCAGCTACAATAACATCAACAACAAGCAGTACTTCTTTGAGCAGGCGGAGGGGATGCCCATACAAAGGACTTCGGTAGCTGCCGGGCTGGTGCACAGGCAGGATGTGCAACGGCAGGAGGGGCTTCGGCTGTCCTTCCACCAGGAGCAGGTATCAGACTCTGTCGTGCTGCTCAACCCGGAGTACTATGGAAACTCCATCCGCAGCCGGGAGTACATGCGTGTAGAGCTGTACAAGGTGATAAACCGCCGCAGCAACTTTGCCTATCCCCTTACGGGTAGTTATTTTGAGGCCGGCCTTGCGCAAACGTTTTTTCTCACTAAAGCGGGCGCTCCGTACACTACTTTGCGAGCTAAGTATGCCAACTACAGCAGGCTTTCCGGTAAGCTTTATTATGCCGTTGGGGCCGAGGGGCAGCTACGGCTGGCGAAAGACTACGCCTTTGCGGATAACGTGGCCCTCGGCTTCCGCTCCCTGGTGCGGGGCTACGAACTGTATGTGGTGGGAGGGCAGCATTACGGTCTTCTGAAGCAGGGGGTCTCCCGGGAGCTGTTAAATATTAAGAGCATAAACATTAAATTTATCGACAACCCAAAGTTCAATAACGTACCTTTGGCCGTATACCTGAGCACTTTTGCTGATGCCGGTTATGTAGAGGATAAAGTCTATGGAAAGGTAAATCCGATCACGAACCGGCTACTGGTAGGGGGCGGGCTCGGGCTGCACTTTGTCACCTTTTATGACATTGTGCTGCGGCTGGAGTATACCCTGAACCGAGAGGGGGACAGAGGCCTGTACTTTGGCGGGCGGTTCCCGATCTAAAAGACTGATTATGAAAATAGCTATACTTGGAAAGCCTTTCAGCGACAGTATCACCCCATTCATTCAGATGCTTTTCGACGAGCTGCACCGGCGCAAGGCGGAGCTGCTGCTGGTAGAGCATTTTGAGCTGTACCTGAAGAATACGCTCAACCTTCCCACCGGCATCCAGACCTTCAGGCGTGGCGATAAGCTGGAGGGTGTGGATGTGGTTTTGAGCGTTGGGGGCGACGGCACCCTGCTGGACACGGTCACCTATGTAGGGGCGCAGCAGATCCCCATCTTAGGGATCAATACCGGGCGGCTGGGCTTCCTGGCTACCATTCCCTACGACAGCATCAACATAGCGCTGGATGCATTGTACAAAGGCCACTACGTGCTGGATGACCGTGCACTGATTCGGGTAGACTCCGACCAGGAAATCTTTGAGGGGATCAACTTTGGCCTGAACGAGTTCAGCGTGCTGAAGCGCGACACCTCGGCGATGATAGTCGTGCACACGTATATAGACGGGGAGTATTTGAATTCATACTGGGCAGATGGCCTTGTGGTGGCGACACCCACCGGTTCCACCGGGTACTCGCTCAGTTGTGGGGGACCTCTGGTGTTGCCACAAACCAACAATTTTGTCATTTCGCCCGTATGCCCCCATAACCTGAACGTTCGGCCAATGATCGTCTCGGACAGAAGCGTAATATCATTTGAAGTAGAGGGCCGCAGCAGCGGTTACCTGGCGTCTCTGGACTCCAGATCCGTACCGGTGGATATGTCAGTGCAGCTGGCTGTAAGGAGAGAGAATTTCGTGGCCAGGCTGGTGAAACTTCATCATGTGAATTTTTTATCGACGCTTAGAAGCAAGCTTAATTGGGGGCTGGACAAGCGAAATGTCCTTTTAAAGTAATATTATATTAAATATGTGTAATATAATTTCTTTAATAAGGTATTATCTTTATTTTTGTCTTAGTTTTAAGTTGGGATAAGTGTAAGTCTGAAGGATCGCCATCTTTAAGATATATTAT
>JAJLKL010000087.1:0-23127 GCA_033838975.1 Hymenobacteraceae bacterium
GAAGTTTTCACGGTTCACCTGTGTAGCATCCAGGCTATACACGTTTTTCATCATCAGATCCCAGGTAGGGTACTCCAGCGATGGGTTAGTGGCACGGAGCAACTTCATGTGGATCACCTGCTTGTCGTCCAGGTTCTGGTAATCCTCTATCAGCTCACCTACTTTGTAGGTCTTGCCATTGTAGGTATACTCAAAGGCCACACCCAGCACCTGGTCGGGCAACAGTGCCGTGTTCAGGGAGATGTAGCCGAGCTGCGGGTTAAATTTATACTCCCGCGGGTCCAGCTTGCGGGCGCGCACGTGCTCAAAGTCGATACTTTTCTGCAGGCCCTGGCTGCGCAGGTACTCGTCCACGCGGGCATTGTCGCGGGCAGTTGGGTTGGTCAGCAGGCTGTAAAGTGAGTTGACGTCGTTACTGGCAGGGGCCGTCGGAGGACGTGTCTCAAAACGGTCACGGTACGGATCGGCCTCGCCCAGATCCATGTAGGCCACCATGTTACGAAGGTTCTCCGTGGAGCGGTTGTTGTTGGTAATGTAGAGCTCCAGGCGGCGGATTACAATGCCGGAGTTCACCAGCGGCAGCTTCGCCAGCGCCTGATCGTAGCGGCCCCGGAAGAACTGCGACAGGAAGAAGTGGCGATCGCGGTCGTAGGCATCTACCCGTATCTCGAAAGGCTTATTCTGTGCCCCGTTCTGAATGACTACTTCATCATTACGGCCGCGCACGTTGGAGGCGATCGCAGTCACGCCCAGGCGCCCGAACTGCAGCTGCGTCTTTACCCCAAAGAGGTTCTGTGCCCCGGTGATGAGGGAGTTGTTGAGCGGCAGGCTTACGTTGCCGGCCTCCACCTTGCGGATGATCTCTTCCTCATAGCCGGTATAGTCCAACTTCATGTTGTTCTCAAAGTCGAAGTTGGCGTTGTTGTCCCAGTTAAAGTTGATGCGCATTTTCTCGCCCACCTTACCCACCAGGTTCAGAGAGATGTTCTGATCGAAGTCGAAGTCGCCGGTGCGCTGCTGCCGGAGCGGGATGGTAGGGTTCTGGTTGCGGTTAAAGCGCGCACCGAACTTCAGCGACACGTTACCATTCGGCTGAATGTCCACATAGTTTCCCCCGAAGATGCGGTCCAGGGCCGGGCTGATGTAGATCTTCGGTATCAGGCGGCGGCTACTCACCACGCTCTCGCCATCCAGACCGGCAGACTTGGCGCGCCAGTAGTTGCGGATCGCCTCTCGCTGCTGCCACTCCGAGTACTGCTGCATCGTCATGGACGAGGGCGGGCGGTAGTTCACATCCCCGATGGTCTCGGTAATGTTGTACAGCTGCATGCTGTCGTCCAGCTCCACGTTCAGCTCCAGGTTACTGGGCTGGCCCAGCAGCAGGGGGGAGGAGGTGGAGCGTGTACTGAAGGGGTTGCCGTAGCGGTCGCTGGGCACAAACGTGGGCTTCCGGCTTGGGATGTAGGCCGTGTCCTTTTTGATCGTGTCCTGCTGAGCCAGCAGGTTTTGCAGGATAGTATACTTGAACCTGCTACGCGAGCGTACCTCTTCCGCCTGCGACCACCAGGTCAGCATAGAGATAGCAGCAACCGTTGCCAGCAGCAGGTTGTTCTTTTTACTTTTCCAGATCAAATTGGGTATATCCGTTAAGAAGATTTCAACGCGAACTTTATCAGTTCCTCCACACTCAAATTACCGCCTTCTCTTTTGATAATGCTATCCAGCGTTTTCTCGGCCACGTTTTTGGCGAAGCCCAGGGTTACTAAAGCAGATAACGCTTCAGCACGATTCGTATTGTGTGCTGCAACAGGCACAACCGTATCTGTCAGGAGCACTTCTTTTTTCAGTTTGTCTTTCAGCTCCAGGATGATGCGCTGCGCTGTCTTGGCCCCGATGCCCTTCACATGCTGGATCGTGCGCACGTCTTCCCGGATAATAGCCTGCTGTACCTCCTCCACAGACAGGGAAGACAGGATCATGAGCCCCGTATTGGGGCCCACGCCTGAAATGGATATCAAGTGCAGAAACACGTCTTTCTCTGCTGCGGTGGTAAAGCCGTACAGCGTGTGGGCATCCTCCTTTATGTGCAGGTAGGTGTGCAGCTTGCAGCGCTCCCCGGCAGGCAGCGAAGAATAGGTGCTCAGCGATATTTTGACCTGATAGCCTATGCCATTTACATCAATGATAACATAGGTCGGGTCTTTATGCGCTAGTTTGCCATCTATATAGGCTATCATCTATATATGTTGATTATTATAGTTCTGTGCATCTACGACAGCAATAGCTACCATGTTTATAATTTCACGGATAGAGCTGCCCAGCTGCAGAATATGTACCGGTTTGCGCATACCCATCAGCACCGGGCCAATGGCCTCGGCTCCCCCAATTTCCTGCAACAGCTTATAAGCGATGTTGCCTGAGGAAAGGGTAGGGAAGATGAGGGTGTTAGCTCCTTTTTCGGCAAGCTCACTGAACGGATAGTGCTCACGCAGCAGGTCGCGGTTAAGCGCTGTGTTGGCCTGCATTTCCCCGTCGATGAGCAGGTTCGGGTACTTCGCTTTGGCCTTGCGTACCGCCTCTGCGCCTTTGTTTGGAATATCACCCTGCACCGAGCCGAAGTTAGAGTAAGAGAGCATAGCCATACGCGGCTCTGTGTCAAAGAAGCGTACCGCACGGGCCGTCAGACCGATGATGTCCACCAGCTCGTCGGCTGTCGGGTTCACGTTTACCGTGGTGTCGGCAAAGAAGTAAGGCTGCTTTTTGCTCAGGATGATGTACATACCCGCTACCTTGTTGATCCCCTCTTCCACGCCTACCACCTGCAGGGCCGGAACAATGGTCTTGGAGTAATCGCGGGTAAGACCGGAGATCAGCGCGTCTGCCTCGCCGGTGTTCAGCATCATGCTGCCAAAGTAGTTGCGGTCGCGCATCAGGCGGCGGGCGTCAAAAAGCGTCATGCCCTTGCGCTGACGCTTGGCGTACAGCAGCTGGGCGTACTCCTCGCGCTTGGCGTCTTCCTCAAACGGGTCAATGATCGGGGTATCCTTCAGGTCCAGGTTAAACTCATCGATGATGGCCTGGATACGTTTGCGGTTACCCAGCAGGATAGGATGTGCAATGCGCTGCTCTTTTACCGTTTGCGCCGCTTTCAGGATCTTGTAGTGGTCTGCCTCCGCAAATACCACCGTTTTCGGGGCCTTCTTCGCCTGGTTGGTGATGCGGGTCATCAGCTTCTGATCAATGCCGATGCGCTCCTGCAACTCCTGCTCGTAAGCTACCCAGTCCGTGATTGGCTGACGTGCTACACCGCTCTCCATGGCGGCTTTCGCTACGGCAGGAGAGATGGTTGTGATCAGGCGCGGGTCCAGAGGCTTTTGGATCAGGTAAAAACGACCGAAGGCAATCGTGTTGTCACCATAAGCTTTGTGTACCATGTCTGGCACCGCTTCTTTCGCCAGTGCTGCCAGGGCGTGTACGGCCGCCAGCTTCATCTCCTCGTTGATCTCCGTGGCACGCACGTCCAGCGCGCCCCTGAAAATATATGGGAAGCCAAGCACGTTGTTGACCTGGTTAGGATGATCCGATCGACCAGTGGCCATGATCAGGTCCTCGCGGGTAGCCATGGCGGTTTCATAGGCGATCTCCGGGTCAGGGTTCGCCAGCGCAAAAATGATCGGGTTAGGGGCCATCAGCTTTACCAGCTCCGGCGCCAGCACGTTGCCCGCCGAAAGCCCTACAAACACATCGGCACCTTCCATGGCCTCGGCCAGCGTGTTGATCTTGCGCAGGGTCACAAACTGGGCACGGTAGATATCCAGGTCGTCACGCTCCGGCCGGATGATGCCGTCCTTGTCGAACATGACAATATTATCCAGCTTCACGCCCAGGGCCACGTATAGCTTGGCGCAGGCAATAGCGGCAGCTCCGGCCCCGTTCATCACCATCTTTATCTCACCGATCTTCTTGCCGGCCAGCTCCAACGCATTCAAAAGAGCGGCGGCAGAAATAATGGCGGTCCCGTGCTGATCGTCGTGCATCAGCGGGATGTTCATTTGCTCCTTCAGTGCATTTTCGATCTTGAAGCTCTCCGGGGCCTTGATGTCCTCCAGGTTGATGCCCCCGAAGGTTGGCTCCAGTGATTTTACGATGCGCACGAATTCCTCCGGGTTCGTGCAGTCGATCTCTATGTCGAACACATCTATACCGGCAAACTTCTTGAACAGTACGCCTTTCCCCTCCATCACGGGCTTGGAGGCATCAGGGCCGATATTGCCAAGGCCCAGTACTGCTGTACCGTTGGAGATTACACCTACCAGGTTGCCCTTGGCTGTGTACTTGTATACATTATCCTTATCTGCGTGAATTTCTTTGCATGGTTCTGCAACACCAGGAGAGTAAGCCAGCGCCAGGTCGTGCTGCGTGCTCACCATTTTCGTTGGGACTACCTCGATCTTGCCAGGCTGTCCCTGCATGTGGTAGTTAAGGGCGTCTTCTTTGTTAACTTTAATCATCGTATGCGTTGTTGCTTGTATCGTGTTTGGCGCAGTCCGGTCAACACGTCTTTAGCTTTTCCCCAAGTATATCTAGCTAAAGACCAATTTTATAACAATTTATCGTTAATCCAAAACTGAACCTCCAAAGATAAGCGGTCTCAGGGCTTTATGAAGCAGAAATTACAATTTTTTAATGGTAACATTTTCGGGGTGAGACCCCGGGAGAGGCTAGGCAGAAACAAAAAAAGCACCCTTGGGAAAGGGTGCTTTTTGAGGAGAAGCCATCGCTTAGCTTAAGATAAGTTTTTGCCCCGGCTTTATGTTGTTTGACTTGAGTTTGTTCAGCTTCTTGATCTGCTCCACGGTAAGGCCATTATGCTTCTGAGAGATGGTCCAGAGGGTATCGCCCGGCTGTACATGGTACACATCCGGCTCCTTCCTGGCCTTCTCTGCTGCACTGCCAGAGGCAGGCTTGGAAGGAGCTTTGGAGGCCCCTTCGTTGGAAGCCAGCAGGTTACTTGCCGCCGGAGCCTGCAGTACGAACAGCTTTTGATGCGGACGGATATTGCTGTCCTCCAAGTTATTCCATTCTTTCAGATCGGCTACCGTTACGTTGTGTCGCTTGGCGATCTGGTGCAGGTTATCACCGGCCTGTACGGTATAGGTAACGCGCTCCTCTGTTTTCTTTTTCTCTTCCTCCGGTTCTGTCTTGGCTGAGGCAAGCAATACCGGAGCCTGTGCGTGCTCTGCCTCTCTTATGGAAGGAGGGGTAGGTGCTGCTGCCAGCAAAATGCAGCTTTGGTCTGCCTCTGAGGCAAGAAGCACGGAGCGGTTTGCCGGTATACGCAGCTTGTAGTTGCGCATGTGGTCCGGGAGGTTTGTTTTCTTTAGCTCAGGGTTCAGTGCCATCAGCTCATCCGGTGTGATGTGCAGCTCCCCGGCCAGTTTCTCCAGGTCCAGGGCCTGCTTTACCTCCAGGTAGCCCACCTTTGGCTCGTACAGGATGGAGTCGGAGAAGATGTTGTGCTCGGTGGCGTAGTTCATCGCATAGATCACCGCCGTCATGGAAGGCACATAGCTGCGGGTCTCCCGCGGCAGGTATGGGAAAACTTCCCAGAAGGTCTTTTTACCGCCTCCGGCCCTGCGGATAGCTTTGTTCACATTGCCCGGGCCACAGTTGTAGGCAGCCATGGCCAGCTCCCAGTCGCCATAGGTCTTGTGCAGGCGGCGCAGGAAGCGCAGGGCCGAGTCTGTGGACTTCTCCGGGTCCATGCGCTCGTCTATATACTGGTTTTGCTCCAGGCCGTATTCTTTACCGGTTGCGCCCATAAACTGCCACAGGCCCACGGCACCGGCATGGGATTTTGCCTTGGGGTTAAGCCCCGACTCTACAATAGAGAGGTACTTAAGCTCCTGTGGCATATCGTACTTTTTCAGGTACTTCTCGAAAAGCGGAAAGTACACATTCTCCCGCGTCAGCATGGTGCGGGTATACTTTCGGTTGCGAATCGTGAAGTAATCAATAAACCCCCTTACGAACTTGTTGAACTCCAGCGGGATCTCGGATTCGATGCAGCTGAGCCTGTCCTGTATCACCTCGTCTGGCTCGTTGGGGATGTACTCCACTAAAAGCGCCAGCTCCTCCGGTGTAAGGATGACCGTGTCCTGTTTCGGTTTTAGAGAATCCTCTGAGGTAAGCCTATCATGCAAACGGCTAGAGTCGGCCGCCTGAGCGCATGTGGCCCAGATGCTGCCAGCTATAGCCGCAAACACTGTAAAGAGTTTACTGTGGGTCATAAAAAGTTATGCTTCAACGGTTATCTTGTCCAGGATGTAATTCGAAAAAGCAAGCAGCTGCGGCTCCTCGAATGAGCGGGTCATAAGCTGTAACCCGATGGAAAGGCCGTTGGCATCACGTCCAACCGGAATAGAAATGGCCGGCACGCCTGCAAGCGATGCTTGCACCGTAAAGATATCGGCCAGGTACATAGCCAACGGATCTGCTGTGTTCTCTCCTATCTTAAAAGCAGTGGTAGGAGCTGTAGGCAAGATAAGGAAATCATAAGCCTGAAGCAACTCGTCCGTTTTCTCCTTGATCAGTCTTCTCACTTGCTGCGCCTTGGTGTAGTAAGCGTCATAGTAGTCGGCGCTTAGTACGAAGGTGCCCAGCATAATGCGGCGCTGTACTTCAGGGCCGAATCCCTCGGCTCTTGTCTTTTTGTACAACGACGAAAGATCAGTGGCATTGTCTGAGCGGTAACCATATTTTACCCCGTCGTAGCGGCCCAGGTTCGAGCTGGCCTCCGCGGTGGTCAGAATATAGTAGGTTGGCACCATGTAATCGAGGTACGGGAACTCTACAGCCTCTACCTGGTGGCCGGCATCTTTGAGCATGTCCTTCACACCAAGTATGGTGTCCTTTACCTCTGGGTTTAGCCCCTCACTCTCAAAGCAGTCGCGGATGTAGCCGATCTTATACTTCTTGTCCGAAGCTAGAAGCTCGCTGTAAGGCGGTACCTCACGCTGGCTCACGGTGCTGTCGTACGCATCCTTGCCTGCCATCACCTCCAGAAGAAGCGCTGCGTCCTCAACGCTTCGGGTCATAATGCCGATCTGGTCAAAAGAAGACGCATAGGCGATAAGGCCGTAGCGGGAGATGCGGGAGTAAGTAGGTTTCAATCCGATCACGCCACAAAACGAAGCTGGCTGACGCACGGAGCCCCCGGTATCGGAGCCGATGGAGGCAAGGCAAAGGTCTGCCTGCACGGCCACGGCGGAGCCACCCGAGGAACCTCCCGGTACACGGTCGGGAGCATCGGCGTTAAGCACATTCCCAAAGGCGGAATTCTCGTTGGAGGCTCCCATGGCAAACTCATCGCAGTTCTGGCGTCCGATGATCACGGCATCCTCAGCCAAAAGGCGCTGCACAGCCGTGGCTGTGTATAAGGACTTAAAGCCGTTCAGGATCTGGCTGGAGGCCTGGAGGCTGTGTCCTTCGTAGGCCAGCACATCCTTGATGCCGATCACCATACCTGCCAGCTTGCCGGCTGTACCGTTCGCAAGCTTATGGTCCACGATTTCTGCCTGGGTAAGGGCTTCCTGCTCAAACACCTCCAAATAGGCGTTCAGCTCTGCCTTATCCTTGATATTGCGGAGGTAGTGCTCCACCAGCTGTCGGCACGAGAGCTGGCCATTGGCTATCTCTGTGCGGATGTCACGTAGCGAATTATACTGTTTCAATCTATTTTGACTTCTTGTCGTCTTCGATAGAACGTTCTAGTTCGTTTTTGATCTCGTTTGTCGCATCCTTGAACTCCCGCATGCCGCGGCCAAAAGAGCGGGCAATATTCGGAATACGGTCAGCGCCAAACAGTAGCAGAATTGCTGTCATGATGACAAGCATTTCTCCGCCTCCCAGGTCACCCAGGAAGAGGAAAACAGTACCGAGGTACATAAAAACTACAAAACGCTATAAAGAGATTACTTTGTGCGGTTATCGTCCTTTACAGAGCTTTCGATGTCACTCTTGATCTCCTTTGTGGCGTCCTTGAACTCGCGGATGCCGCGGCCTAGGCCTTTAGCCAGCTCAGGAATTCGTTTAGCACCAAAAAGCAATAAGATAGCGAACAGAATCAAGATAACTTCTGTGCCTCCTAAACCTCCGATAAAAGCGAAAATGTTGGTGATACCCATGTTCTTAAAGTTTTAATTGTATGCTACAAAATTAGAGTTAATATTTTAAATAAACCCATAACAGCAAAGATAAGTTTAATATGTTACGGATGAGGGAAAGTATGTTTTACTCTTCACAGCTGGAAAGGGTGTTGCTTTTCCGAAACTATTGAGTTAAAACTACAGTATAGCTAATTTGCTATGCTTTTCCCTGCCTCTCGGTGTACAGGCAAGGAAATTTGCGGCTGTGGAATAGCGGCAAACTGTTTGGGTTCTCAAATTTGGATGCTCTGTCGTGTGTTATTCCATGAATGGGAAGATTTGTGTGCCCTTAGATAAAGATGAAGCTTGTTAATCAATGTTTTATACTTTCTCCATTTTTTGGCACACGTATTGCAAATTAATTATTGTACAAAGGCACGCTGCAGGAAGTACCCAGATATGGGCTAAGGCTGCTAATTTAACGGAGAAGCCGTTGAATGCCTAATAATAATGCAACCTTGGAGTGGAAACTCATCTCTTTTGCAGAAAAGCTTTAGCAACAACAACAAAAGCAATTAAATAGGAGTATAGGAATAAAGCGATTTTAAAAAAATACTACTATCTTTGCTAACCTGTTGTATATTTGCAGCGAAGGTTGTATCTTAGAATTGAAGATTCAGCGCAAACAAAATGGAAACCCAGGAGTTTGTAAAGAAATAAAAATATTAAGTTTGTTTTCATAGCTTGGAAAGGCACCCTGCATTGTAGGGTGTTTTTTTGTTTTTAGACCTTTCTGTATAACTGCAGGCTCACGGTAGAAAACAGACTATGACTTTTCTAATTTTTTTGGCGTGCTCCATGGGCGGGACCAAACTAAGCACTATAAAAAAATCCGCAGCGGCTGCTGCGGATTTCCCATTTATGGAGTGTTATGGAGCCTGTGTGGTCTTATTTTCTGCTCAGCCAGGTTTCGGGGTTCATGTTGGCGTTGTTCTTCCATATCTGGAACTGCAGCTCCGTCGTGCCGTCCGCGTCGGTGTACACGGTGCCGATCACGTCTTTCAGCTTAACTGTTTGCCCAGTGGTCACATTTACAGACTTCAGCTTCGCATACACTGTAAAATACTCACCGTGCTGCACCATCACAATGTTATTCATGCCCGGCACGGAAGCCACCGTAAGCACCTTGCCCTCGAAAATGGCGCGGGCCGCGGCTCCCTGCGATGTCTGAATGTCTACTCCTCGGTTTTCCACCACTACTCCCTTCAGAACAGGGTGGTTGTGGCGCCCGAACTTCTGCGAGATAAAGCCCCGCTCTACCGGCCATGCCAAACGACCTTTGTTGCCGGCAAAGGAGGAGGAGATCAGGGCGGCCTCCGGTGTAAGGGTTACTTTGTTGGAGCTGCCACTAGTCTTCTTGCCGGCCTCACGTGCAGCGCGGGCCGCACGGGCAATTTCCTCGCGTACAATGTCGGCAATGAGCTTATCCAGTTTTTTAACTGACTGCTGGCGCTGTGCCACCTCCTTCTTCAGTTCGCTTTCCTGCTTGCTCAGGCGCGATATCACGCTGTCCTGCTGTTGCTTGAGGCTTTGCAGGTTCTTGCTTTCTACCAGCTGCTTGCTAAGTAAGTTCTGCTTCTGCTTTTTCTTCGACTCCAGGAGGTCGAGCTGGCCCGTAAGCGCAGCCTGTACCTTGTTTATCTGCTCCACCTGCTTTTTGCGGGCCTCCGAGTACTGCTGCAGGTACCGCAGGCGCCTTACCAGCTGGTTGAAAGAGTCTGAGGCAAACAGGAACATGAGCTTGTTGTAGCTGTTGGCCGTTTTGGAGGCGGCATATACCATCGTGGCGTACTCGGCCTTTAGCTTCTCCAGGTCTTTCTGCAGGGCACCCACGATGCCCTCCGTCTCCTTTACATCAGATTCGATAAAGGTAATTTCGCGGGAGATGTTTCCAATAACCCCCTTCTGCACCGTAATTTTCTCCTGGATCGCGTTCAGCTCGCCAATGGAAGCTTCCTTCTGCTTCCGGGTTTGCTGCAGAATCTGGTTTGCTTCTTTTATACGGGTGAGGTTCTCCTTTTTTTCTTTCTCCAGCTGGGCCTTCGACTTCTTTTTCTGGGCTTGGGTAGCCAAAGGCAAGGACAGCAGGAGCAGAAAAAAGGCTGATCTGTAAAGGGCCTTCATCAAACTTGTGGTTCTTCTTCTCTAGCTTACAAATATGGCAAAACTATAATTGAGGAACCAACAGCCTCAGAGATTTAATTAAATGTTAGGCGTTTATAGTCGCCGGGGACCCCGAACGGGAAATCGAGCTTTTCGTCTGTGATGGCTACTTTGTTGTGACTAAGGGTAAAGTCCGACACTTCGCCCTGCTGCAGCACCTGCGCCACCAGGGCGTGGGCAAACGGGATCCGGCCGATCTCCTGAAAACTGTTATACCTTACGGTGATGGTGTTGCCCGTATTCTGGTCCAGCACATTCAGCCTTTCCAGCTTGTTGTTGCGCTCGGCGATAAAGTAGTCAAAGAGCAGGTTCTCACGCAGCTGCTGCACATGCTGCATCTCCTGTTCATCGATCACCTTTTCGGCTCCCCGGGCCTGGTAGTTGCCGAGGATGATGGCCTGCACCACCTCAAAGTTCACATCGATGTTTAGCTTGCTGCGCAGGAATTTGTAGTCGGTGGCGACATACTCTTTGCGGAGGCGGTTCATCATGTACACAGAGTCCTGCGTCAGTTTCATGCGGGCAGCCTCTATGCCCAGGCCGGGCAGCACCGAGATCCAGATCACGCTGTCCTTTTTCATGCGCAGCGAGATGCCCGACGAGAGGTTGTCGTTCTTGTCGTTCATGGTGAACTGCCCCCGGGAGCTCAGGTAATTGAAGTCAAGGTTGTTCACCACTACGTTGCCGACGCTTTCGGTGGTGGTAGCGGCAGTGGAGGGTACAGTCTCTTTCTTACAGCCTGCTAGCAGCAGCAGCCCGAAAAGGAAGAGCAGGGTGTGTTTACTCATAAAGTTTTTTCTCTTTTATCTTTCTGTCGATAAAGGCAGAGGCCTCGCCTTTGAGCTTGGCTTTCTGCCACTGGCTCACGGCCTCCTCCTTTTTACCTAGCTTGAACAGCACATCGCCGTAGTGCTCTATGATGGTGGCGTCGTCTGAGATCGCCACGGCCTGCTCCAGGTACTTGCGTGCCTCCGTGTACTCACCGAGTTTGTAAAGTACCCAGGCGTAGGTGTCCAGGTAGGTAGGGTTGTTGGGGTGTTGTTTGATCAGGCGCTCAGCCATTTCTCTGGCTTTGTCCAGTTTCTCATTGCGCAGCGACAGGAAATAGCTGTAGTTGTTGAGCACGTGCTCGTTATTGGCATCCTGGGCCAGCACTGCCTCATAGGCCTCGTCTGATTTCTGGTAATCCTTCAGGGAGTTGTAGCCGTCCCCCAGCTGCATGTTAAACTGCGCCACTAATTCCGCCTCGCCGGCTGAAAGGCGCTTGCCGTACTCCAGTGATTTCACGGCCTTGGCATGGTTCTTCCCGATCAGGTGGCCTGTGCCGTTGTAGAACCAGAAAACAGCCTGATTCGGGAACAGCTCCAGCGCCTGCTCTGAGTGGATCACCATGGAGTCTGCCTGAGAGAGTTCCGCATCCAGCAGCACAATCTGCTGCCAGATCTTAAAATGAGAGTCGTCCAGCTTTACTGCCTTCAGGTAGTTGTTACGAGCGTCCTCTTTTTTGCCGACAATCGTTTGCAGGTCGCCGGCAACGGCATAAGCTTTCGCCTCCTCCGGGTGCGCCTCAATGGTCAGGTCCACTAACTCCAGTGAAACGTTCTCAATGGCGGGGTTCGGCAGCTGGCGGATAAGGTCCACCAGAATGCGTACCTTCGTGTCGATGTCCAGCTCTGCGCTGGCAAAGGCTACCTTAACCTGTTTCTCCGACTCTGCGATGTTGCCTTTCTGGCGGTTCAGGTCAGAGAGCATCAGGTGGGCGAAGGGGTTGTTAGGCTCTAAGCGTAATGCTTTATCCAGTGTGGCGATCGCCTCATCCGGTTTTTGGCTAGCATTATAGAGTTCGGCCTGCGCCAGAAAGTAGCGGATCTCGGTAGGGTTGGTTGCCAGCAGTTTCTCGCCTTCCTGTATTGCTTTCTCTATGTTTCTTTGGCGCAGGTAGATCTGCTGGCGGCTAACAGAGAGCTGCTCCAGTGCGCCAAACTGCTTCTCGATGCGCTCGTACGTTTTTAGCGCATCATCGTAACGCGACTGCGACAGGTACAGGTCAGCCAGGTTAAACAGGTACTCTTCAGAGTTAGGCACGTTGCGGAGCAGGTCATCATAAGCCTGAGCGGCCTCATTGTACTGCTTTTGCTCGGAGTGCAGCTGTGCCAGCAGCAAGTAGTAATAAGCGTTTTTACTATCCAGCGCCACAGCGGCTTTCGCGAATGGCACCGCATTTTTCGTTTCCTTTAACAGGAGGTAGGTCTCGCCAATCTTATAGTTAAGCGCGGCGTTGTTAGGGGTAAGGGTATAGGCTTTTTGAAAAAGCTGGAGGGCTTGTTGATAGTCCTCCAGCATAAAATATTTCAGTCCATCCAGAAATAGCGCCTGGCTCATCTGCATTTCCTGCTCTGAGGGCTGCGGTACCGCCTGCTCCGGGGGTGTGGCAGCCGCCTCTTTGGCAGCTTTGGATTTTTTCTTCTTGGCAGATTGCGCTGAGCTTTCTCCTGCCGCTAGCAAAGCCACACAGCATGTGGCCAGGAGAATATTTCTGAATTTGGTCATGGTACTACTCTGTTAATGTATTATAGTCGCCGAGGCTGAGATCAGACTGGCGCCCCTCATACACAACAAAGTTTCCAAGCATTGAGTTTGTAACGTTGCCGTTTTTAAGGGCAGTGTTCTCCTGAAGTATAGAGTTACTCACCACCGAGTTATATACATTTGTGTTGTCCCCGATGGAGACATGCGGCCCTACCACAGAGTTTGTGATCCGGGCGTTCTCACCAATGTATACAGGAGGGATGATTACTGCGTTCTCCAGCTTCGCCGACGCGGCCACTAAGCCTTCCTCATCCTTTATATACTCTAAATAGCGTTGATTAGTATAAACAGTTGCGTTTTTATTTCCGCAGTCAAGCCATTCAGAGATCACGGCAGGTATAAACTTGGTGCCCTTGTTCTTCATGTTCTCCAGCGCGTTCGTCAGCTGGTACTCGCCTTTGTCCTTGATATCGTTGTCGAGCAGGTACTGCAGCTCCTCGCGCAGGTAGGCGCCGTCGCGGAAGTAGTAGATGCCGATAATGGCTAGGTCGGAGATAAACTCCTGCGGTTTCTCGACAAAGTCCGTGATCTCGTTCTTGTCGTTCAGCTTGATTACGCCGAATGGACGCGGGTCCTCCACGCGCTGCACCCAGATGGTACCGTCGGCGTTTGTGTCGAGCTCGAAATCCGCCTTGAACAGCGTGTCGGCAAAAGCTACTACCACTTTGCCCTCCAGCGATTCTTTTGCACAGAGTATGGCGTGCGCGGTGCCTAATGCCTCTTCCTGATAGTAGATGCTGCCCTTGGCGCCGATCTGCTCAGCGATTTCCTTCAGGTCGCGCTCTACCTGCTCTCCAAAGTGCCCGATAATGAAAGCCACCTCTTCGATAGGCTCGTGGCACACTTTGGCAATATCCTCTACCAGCCGCTGCACAATGGGCTTGCCTGCGATAGGTATAAGTGGTTTTGGAACAGTCAGGGTATGTGGGCGCATGCGCTTGCCCATACCTGCCATCGGTATGATTATCCTCATAGCGTTTATTTTGGTTTTCTATTAAACATGGCAACAGCACCTGCTGCTGCCTTTCATTCGCTTTGCTTCCGTTTCGCGCATCTCCTAAATGGCGGTGGGTTTGCCAGCCGCCAAATGTGTGCGGAAACGTTACCTGGTGCCGGTGCTGCCGTAGCCGCCTGCACCGCGCACGGTGTCTGTCAGGCTTTCAGCCTCCTGCCACTCCACGCGCTCATAGCGAGCCACCACCATTTGGGCAATGCGCTCCCCGTCTTCCACTACAAAGTCCTGGTCCGACAGGTTGACGAGCAGCACCTTGATCTCCCCGCGGTAGTCGGCCTCTATCGTGCCCGGACTGTTAACGATGGATATCCCGTGTTTGTATGCCAGTCCGCTTCTTGGCCTGATCTGTGCCTCGTGCCCCGCCGGCAGCTCTATGAACAGGCCCGTTGGGATGAGTGCACGCTGCAGTGGCTTCAACGTAACAGGAGCCTCCAGGTTAGCACGCAGGTCCATGCCGGCGGCATGTATGGTTTGGTAAGACGGAAGTGCGTGCTTTGATTGGTTAATGACGTTAACCGGCAAATTCTTGTTGTTCATCTTTTTTAAAGATAAAGATTAAAATTTAAGAAAGCGAGGGCGCTCACGGAGCCAGACCACAATCGGGAACACCGCACACACCGCCAGGTGGAAGGCATGGCGTACCCAAAAGTCCTCGATCTCAGCCTGTAAGGCGACCCACACAAGCCCCACCGCCAGCAGCACATAACCTGCGATCGTTTTGGTAGGGTATGGAATGGGGTAGTGGCGGTTGCCCAGCAGATAGCTGACCACTGCCATCCCGAAATAACATATAAAGGTAGCTATGGCTGAGCCCATGTATCCCAGTACCGGTATCAGCAGCAGGTTAAACAAAATGGTAACGGCCGCCCCCCCGAAGCTGATATAGGTGCCAAAGTAGGTTTTGTCAGTCAGTTTGAACCACACCGACAGGTTGTAGTAAATGCCCAGGAACAAATTAGCCAGCAGCAGCACCGGCACCACCATAATGCCTTCGCGGTACTCCGGGCTACGCAGCAGCAGGGCAAAGTCCTCCAGGTTCGCCGAGATGAACAGGAAGATAAACGCGCAGGCGATCACAAACCACTTCATCACCAGCGCAAATGCCTGTGGGGAGTTCTTGTCCTCTGCCTGCGAAAAGAAAAAGGGTTCGGCAGCGTAGCGGAAAGCCTGTATAGCCAGCGTCATGAAGATGGACAGCTTATAGCAGGCGCCGTAGATCCCCACCGCCGCAATATTGCTCTTATCAGGGTAAAAGCCCTCCGGCAGCCACTCCTCCAGCAGGATTCTGTCCACGACCTCGTTCACCATCCCTGCCAGCCCCATGAAGAGCAGGGGGTAGGCGTAGAGCACCATCGGCTGCAACAGCTCTTTGTTCAGGCTGAACTTAAAGATGCTGAACTCGCGCCACAGCATCGGGATGAGCAGGGCGTTGGCCACCAGGTTAATGAGGAAGATGTAGCCGATACCAAAGTCCGGGCTGTAGATTTGCTCTATGATCGGCCTGAGTTCCTGCAGGTAATCCCCTTGGTAGATACTGCGGCAGAATACCAGGAAGAACATGTTGGCGCCCACCGTGATCAGGATGTTCGCCAGTTTAATGGAGGCGAACTTCATGGCCTTGTTCTGCAGGCGGAGCCAGGCAAAGGGCACGGCCACAATGGCGTCGATGGCAAGTATGATGGCCAGCCACACAACGTAACTCTGCTCTTGCGGGGAAAAGCCCTTGTAGTCGGCGATGGTGCCGGAAGTAAGTACCAGAACACCTGTGAAAAGTATACTGGTGCACATGATCAGGCTGAGCACCTGGTTGTACAGCAGTTTCTTGTCGGCCCCTGGTTTGTTGGCGAAACGGAAAAAGGCCGTCTCCATCCCGTAGGTATACAGGATGTTGAAGAAGGCCACGAATGCATAGAGGTATGTAACCACCCCGTACTCCTCTGGGAGGAATACGGCGGTGTAGACAGGAACGAGCAGGTAATTAAGGGCTCTGCCAATAATGCTGCTTAAGCCATAAGCAGCCGTCTGCCCGACCAGTTTTTTGGCTATACTCATGTTCTGTTGAGGTCGGGGGAGAGTATATTAGTTGCCTTTGAAGACGGGCTTACGCTTCTCCAGGAAGGCGTTGGTGCCCTCTACAAAGTCCTCAGAAGTGCAGCAACGGGCAAAGGCGTTTGCCTCTGTCTGATAGCCGTCTTCGTCTTTGTTGAATACTGCGTTCACGCACTCGATTACCAGGCCGATAGCAAGCGGAGCCTTGGCCATGATCTTCTCCATGATCTCGAGACACTTGGTCATCAGGTCCTCCTGGGCCACCACGTGGTTTACCAACCCGAGGGCTTTTGCTTCATCCGCTGAAATCATGTCGCCGGTCATCATCAGCTCCATCGCTTTCCCCTTACCGATCAGTTGGGTCAGGCGCTGAGTGCCACCGTATCCCGGGATCACGCCCAGGTTCACTTCCGGCTGGCCAAAGCGGGCATTGTCGCTGGCTACGCGCATGTGGCAGGCCATGGCTAGTTCGCAGCCGCCACCCAGGGCGAAACCGTTTACCGCCGCGATCACAGGCTTGTTGCAGCGCTCAATCATGGCGAACACCTCCTGGCCTCGCTCGGCAAAGCTACGGGCATTCACCTCGCTCAGCTCGGCAATCTCTGCAATATCGGCACCGGCTACAAACGCCTTCGCTCCAGCACCCGTAAAAATGGCGCCTTTTATGTTCTCATCGTCATATACTTGCTGGATGGCGTTTTTTATTTCCCCAATAGTGTCGATATTTAAAGCATTAAGCTTATCTGCTCTGTTAATAGTGATGGTGAGAATACCATTGTTTAAGTCAAGCAGCAGGTTAGTGTATGTAGCCATAGGTTCGTTCGCTCTTTTGTATTCGAAGTTTCTGTCACAAATATAGTGATTTCATTAAATCCTTTAACAGCATTTTAGTAGGGCCATTGCGGTAGAGTGTGAGGCGGTGCTGAGGACAAGCTTCTGCAGAGAGGGGTACGCGCAGTGTCTACGCTAGTGCTTTAAATCAGTTACCTATATAGTATTCCTTATGAGTTTTTTATCTGAATTCAAGAAGTTTGCCGTTAAGGGCAATGTCATTGACCTGGCAGTGGGTGTTGTGATCGGAGCCGCCTTTAGCGGTGTCACCAACTCCCTTGTGAAAGACGTGATCATGCCCCCGCTGGGTTTAGTGGTCAGTAACGTGGACCTGACAAGGCTGAAACTTGTCCTGAAGGAGGCGGTGGTAGAGGATGGCGCCGTAGTGGCGGAGGCTGTTTCTGTGAATTACGGGAATTTCCTTCAGGCGATCTTTAACTTCCTAGTCATTGCGTTTGCCATTTTCCTGCTGGTACGAACGATTAACAGAATGCGCGAGAAAGAGGCCGCCAAGCCTGCACCGCCGGTAAACAAGCAGGAAGTGCTTTTAGCAGAGATCCGCGATATCCTGAAGGACAAAGACAATGCGGTCTCACCGGAAAACAAAGTTGTATAAGTAAGCACTTACACGCTTACTCCCTTGCTGTTTCACATCACCCTATATACATGATTGCTTCTTTTTTACGCTTATCCTTTTTTGCCCTTCTAGTACTTTTCCACTCTACCGCCTCTCTTGCACAGGATACCGCGCCGGCAGATACCGCCAATGTCTGGGACTTCGGTGGGGTGGGCACCGTCAATTTCAGCCAGGTCAGCCTGAACAACTGGGCTGCTGGCGGACAAAACTCTGTCTCTGTTCTTGGTATTGCTAACCTGCACGCCAATTATGATAAAGGGGACAACAGTTGGAACAACTCCCTGGATGTTACCTATGGCCTCGTCAAGTTGCAGGACCAGCGGGTGCGCAAGAGCGATGACAGGATGGAGCTTAACCTGAAGTACGGGCACAGGGCCTCCAAGAAGTGGTTCTATACCGCTCAGGCGAATTTGAGAACACAGCTTACCCCTACCTACACCGTCACCCGGGATACGCTGGAGTCAAATTTCCTGTCGCCGGCCTTTATTCTGACGTCCATTGGTATGGATTTCAAGCCCAGCAGCCGGCTCTCTGTCTTCATATCGCCTGTCACGGGTAAATTTACCTTGGTTACGAGCCAGGTGCTGGCAGACCGGGGGGCGTTTGGAGTGGCGCCGGCCCGGCGAGATACGGAGGGGAATCTTATACCGGGTACTGGTGAGCACCTGCGGGAAGAGTTCGGAGGGTATGTGAATGTCCGCTTCAAGGACGAGATCTTTAAAAATATAACTTTTCAGTCCAAACTGGACCTTTTTTCGAACTACCTCCAAAACCCGGAGAACGTGGACGTGAACTGGGAAAACCTGATCAATTTTAAAGTTAACAAGGCAGTATCTGCCAGTATGTTCCTGCACATGATCTATGACGACGACATTATGATCAAGTTGGACCGCAACAACGACGGTAAAATTGATGGCCGAGGCCCACGGCTGCAGCTGAAGGAAACCATTGGAATTGGACTTTCCTATAAACTCAGGTAGCTGAACTTTTGAAACTTTGCGCAGTGTTATCAGAAAAAATTGTATACATTACGCGTCTGTTTGCGTTGTATAGGTAAAACATTCTGAAGCATTTATGAAGAAACTGACTTTTATACTGCTGAGCCTGGGCTGCTTTCTTGCTTTTTCCGAGGCAAAGGCTCAGACAACGCAGAGTAGCACGAGTTCGAAGGATGAGTTTTGGGGTACTGCAAAAGTTCAGGATAAAGGTTCCTCTACCGATGCGGTAGGAAGACGAGCTTCTGGCTTAGATACACGCTTTAATACCTACGAAGGAAACAAACGCTCCAGGTTCTCCAAAGATAAGATTGCCAATAGTAAGCGAATGAAAGAGATCCTGAAGAAGGAAAAGAAGATGATGAAGAAACACAAGCGCGACAAGAGAAGGCTTGAGCGCAGAAGAAGAGGTAATGACTAAAGCATGACCGGTTAAACAGCGAAGGCCCTCCATCTGGAGGGCCTTCGCTGTTTGTGCCCCTGTGGTAGTGCCGGGTAAGTAGGGTAACGTAATCTCAAAAATTTGATAGTATGTAATGCATTGGCTATTAATTTATTGTATTTGTGCTTCAGTGGGATTTTACCGCTGACCGGAGGTGAGATCTTTTCCAGTTTTCCTGTGAGGCACCTTGTATCTGTTGCGGTGCCCGAAGGGCAGCCCGCAGCGGAGCGAGGAGCAGCTTCAGATACACCGTGCCGCCGGCAAAACACGCCCTCGAAGGGCCCCTACCCCGACGTGGAGCGCACCAAATCCAGCTATGCACGGTGGGTGCATTAGGCTGAGGAGCGGCAGGGGCTACTATGCAAAGCCAAACAATTCCCGAGTGCACGTCAGGGTAACGTGTTTTGATGCCCGCTGAAACGAAAAGGTCTGGCTGCAACATGCAGCCAGACCTTTTTTATGATGGTGGCGGGTATTTACTACAGCGTACGTTTCACTTCTTTCTCCACGTATGCCTCAATGATGTCACCCACCTGGATGTCATTGTAGTTCTTCAGGCTGATACCGCACTCGTACCCTTGCTTCACTTCTGCTACATCATCCTTGAAGCGCTTCAGGGCAAGGATCTCGCCATCCAGCACTACGATACCGTCGCGCACCAGGCGAACTTTCGCGTTTCGCTGGATGCTGCCATCTGTTACCATACAGCCTGCGATAGTACCGACCTTGCTGATGCGGAACACCTCACGCACCTCTGCGTTACCTGTGATCTCCTCTTTCAGCGTCGGCGCCAGCATACCTTCCATGGCGTCTTTCACCTCGTTGATCGCGTCGTAGATGATAGAGTACAGGCGGATGTCGATTTGCTCCTGCTCAGCCAGTCGGCGTGCATTTACCGATGGACGAACCTGGAAACCGATGATGATCGCATCCGAAGCGGAGGCAAGCAACACGTCAGACTCAGAGATGGCGCCCACCCCTTTGTTGATGATGCTTACCTGAACCTCAGGTGTAGACAGTTTCAACAGGGAGTCAGACAAAGCCTCTACGGATCCGTCCACGTCACCTTTCACAATTACGTTAAGCTCCTTGAAGGTACCGATCGCCAAACGACGACCAATCTCATCCAGGGTAATGTGCTTACGGGTACGCAAGCTCTGCTCACGCTGTACCTGCGAGCGGTTAGAAGCAATTTCTCGTGCCTCACGCTCAGAGTCCATTACCAGGAATTTGTCACCTGCTTGTGGTGCACCATCCAGACCCAACAACTGCACTGGTGTAGATGGGCCTGCTTCTTTCATTTTCTTACCACGATGGTCTGTCATGGCTTTTACTCTACCGTAGTGAGAGCCAGCCAGTACCACATCACCTATTTTAAGGGAACCAGTCTGAACCAGCACCGTGGCCACGTAGCCGCGTCCTTTATCCAGCGAGGCTTCAATTACGGTTCCTACCGCTGCGCGGTCCGGATTTGCCTTCAGCTCAAGGAGCTCTGCCTCCAGAAGCACTTTCTCCAACAGATCCGGCACACCCATACCTGATTTGGCAGATACTTCCTGCGACTGGTATTTACCACCCCATTCTTCCACCAGGATGTTCATCTGGGCCAGTTCCTCACGGATCTTGTCTGGGTTGGCAGTAGGTTTATCTACCTTGTTAAGTGCTATCACAATTGGTACGCCGGCTGCCTGCGCATGATTGATCGCCTCTTTCGTCTGAGGCATCACCGCGTCGTCAGCTGCCACCACAATGATAACGACGTCTGTTACTTTCGCACCGCGGGCACGCATGGCGGTAAAGGCCTCGTGACCAGGTGTATCCAGGAACGTGATCTGACGGCCACTCTCAGTTTTCACGCTGTAGGCACCAATATGCTGCGTGATACCACCTGCCTCACCGGCTGTCACGTTTGCGCTACGGATATAATCGAGCAAGGATGTTTTACCGTGGTCAACGTGACCCATGATCGTTACGATTGGCGCGCGGTCTACCAGATCCTCCTCGTTCTCCTCTTCAATATCCTCCAGCGCCTGTTCTTCTTCTGTAGTAATGAAGTCTACGTTATAGCCGAACTCATCGGAAATAATTGTGATAGCTTCCGCATCCAGACGCTGGTTAATTGATACGAACATACCAAGTTGCATACACACCTTGATCACGTCGTTCACGCTCACGTTCATCAGCGATGCCAGGTCATTGGCAGAAACGAACTCCGTTACACGCAGTGTTTTTGCTTCCGCCTGTTCTGCCATACGACGTTCTTCGTTGGCATCTGCAATGGCAGAGCGCTTCTCACGACGATACTTGGCACGGTTACCTCCGCCACCTTTGCCTCCGCTTAGCTTGGCAAGAGTTGCCTTGATCTGCTCCTGGATTTCCTTATCAGAAACCTCGGCTTTCTCCGGCTTGGCAGAAGGTGCATTTCTAGGGCCGCCTTTGCCAGGCTTACCTGGGCGCGGTCCACGGTCCGGACGGCCGCCTTGCTGCGGTCCACCCTGCGGACGCTGCCCTTGCTGGCCTTGTTGCTGCTGCCCTTGCTGACCACCTTCTGTGGCCACCATGATGCGCTTGCGTTTTTTCTTTTTGCCTCTCTTCTCGTCAGAAGATGCTACCGGCTTGGAGCCTTTTCGTCTGGACTCTACCGGCAGTTCTATTTTGCCAAGTACAGTAAGACCTTTCAGCTGGTCGGCTTTTGCTGTAATCTGTTCTATTTCTTCTTTATCTTTATCTTTCTCTGAAGTTGGAGCAGCTGGCTGCTCTGGTGCCTTGGCCGCAGGAGCCTGCTCCGGCTGCTTCGGTGCCTCAGGCTGCGGTGCTGCCGGCTTCTCGGCTACCGGCTCTTTAGGAGCCTCTTTCGGCTGCTTCGGAGCCTCTGCCTGTGGAGCAGCAGGAGCCGAAGTAGCTTCCTCTTTCTTCGGCGTCTCAGGCTGTGGCGCGGCTGGCTTTTCCGCTACCGGCTCCTGTGGAGCAGGTGCTGGTTCCGGTTGCTTCGGTGCCTCAGGCTGCGGCGCAGCCGGCTTCTCGGCTACCGGCTCCTTCGGAGCCTCTGCCTGTGGAGCGGCCGGGGCCTCTTCTTTCTTTGGTGCCTCAGGCTCAGGTTGCTTCGCCACTGGGCGGCCTTTGGCATCCAGGTCAATCTTACCCAGCACTTTTATGCCCGGTAACTTTGAGGTGATAGTTTCCTCTTCCGGTTTAGCCGGCTCAGGAGCCTTAGCCTCTGCCTTTGGCTGGTGTACTGTTTTAATTTGTAGCTCTTCCTCGGCATCACTCGTTTTCTTTGGCTCATGATGCTGAGTTTCCGACTCGATAACCTGGTTGCTCTGTGGTTTCTTGCCGATGTTAAGCTCTTCTGCCTCTATCTTGTCTTGCATAGAGGAAGCGAATTCTTTAGCCAGCATACCGAACTGCTCTGCCGTGATCTTAGACGTAGGCTTGTTTTCCACGTCAAAACCTTTAGCAGAGAGGTAGTCCACAATGGTAGATGTACCAATGTTTAAAGTAGTCGCAACCTGTTTAAGCCTCCTTGTTTTTTCTTCTGCCATGTTGTTCTATATGCTGTCTTTTTTTGTTCTAATGTTAAAGTATAGCCGCCTTTTCAGAGGTTAAGGCAGTGCTCCGCTCATCAAACTTCTTCAAAATTAATATGAACGGAGCACAACTCACAACTATTGATTATCTTCTGCTTCAAACTCTTCACGAAGAATGGACAGAACATCCTCGATGGTCTCTTCCTCCAGCTCGGTGCGGCGCAGCAAATCTTCTTTGCTTACAGCCAGTACACTCTTCGCTGTATCCAGACCAATTCGTCTCAACTCTGCGATTACCCAATCCTCGATCTCGTCTGTAAATTCTTCCAGGCTGATGTCTTCCTCATAGGTCTCAGACTCACGGAACACATCGATTTCCATGTCCACCAGACGGCTGGCTAGCTTGATGTTCTGGCCACCCTTACCGATAGCAAGAGAAACCTGGTCAGGTTTCAGGAACACCGATACGCGACCTGCCTCCTCGTCGATCTTCATGCTGCTGATCTTAGCCGGGCTAAGGGCACGCTGGATGTAAAGCTCCAGGTTGTCCGTGTAGTTGATCACGTCGATGTTCTCGTTCTCCAGCTCGCGTACGATGCTGTGGATACGGGAACCCTTCATGCCTACGCAGGCACCTACCGGGTCAATGCGGTCGTCGAAAGACTCTACGGC
>JAJLKL010000088.1:0-6868 GCA_033838975.1 Hymenobacteraceae bacterium
ACCATGCAGGTAGAGATCACACGCGAGTACATAGACCAGGTAGAAGAAGCGATAGCACGCGACGACAAAGCGTTTATACTGGAGACGATGGCCGACATGTATCCGGCTGACATCACCACCGTGCTGTATGAGCTCGATGCCAACGAGTCGAAATATGTGCTCGACCTGCTGCCGCCGGAGGTAGGGGCTGAGATCCTCAGTGACCTGGATTACGACATACGCACCGATTTTCTAGCTTACTTCACCAGTGAGGAGGTAGCCCGCTACGTCAACCTGATGGACTCGGACGACGCCGTAGATATTCTGAACGAGCAGAATGTGCAGCGGCGGGAAGAGGTGATCGCCCTGATCGAGAACGAGGAGAAGGCCGATGACATTCTGGACCTGCTGCATTACGAGGAGGACTGTGCCGGCGGTCTGATGGCTAAAGAGCTTATCAAGGTGAACATCAACTGGCGGGTGCGGCAATGCATAGAGGAGATCCGCCGCCAGGCAGAGGATGTGGAGAGGATCTATACCGTGTACGTGGTCGATAACCGGGATATACTGGTAGGCCGTGTGAGTGTGAAGGCCCTGCTGCTCTCCAAAGACGACAAGCTGGTAAAAGACATTTATAACCCCGACGTGATCTCAATCGAATCGTTCCGGGACGAGAACGAGGTGGTGAGCGTGATGCAGAAGTACGACCTCGAGGCTATACCTGTCGTCAATATTCAGGGCAGGTTGCTGGGGCGCATCACCATCGACGACGTGATTGACGTAATGCAGGAGAGGCCGAACTCAGCCGCCAGCTCATGACCGGTATCTCCGAGAATGTGGAGGAAGACGACAGCGTTTTCCGGATCTCGCGCTCCCGTATACCCTGGCTCGTGATTGGTATGGTGGGTGGTCTGCTGGCGGCGCAGTTCATGGGCTTCTTTGAGGCGGATATTGCCCTGCTGCCGGCCCTGGCACTGTTTGTCCCGCTTATTACGGCAACCGGTGGAAACGTAGGTATACAGTCCTCGTCTATCATCATCCAAACGCTTTCTTCTAATGCCGTGATGTTCGAGAACTTTGCCCAGCGTATTTTTAAGCTGATCATGGTGGCCCTTCTGAACGCGATCATCATTTCCGTGCTGGTTTTCAGCTTTACCTACATTTTCCGGAGCGACCTGACGCTGTCTATGGTGGTGTCGGTGGCACTCTTCTCAGTGGTAATGCTGGCGTCTCTGATGGGTACGCTTACCCCTATGGTACTGGACAAGTTCGGTATCAACCCAGCCGTCGCGGCCGGACCTTTCATTACCACTGCCAATGACCTGCTGGGCCTGGCCATTTACTTTGGCGTGGCGCACATGCTGTATAACTTGTAAAGAATTACGAATTACGTCTCTTTAAATAACAAAATCGGGATAAGTGTAAGATCCTGATCTACAAACAGCTTTTAACTCGTGACTCAGAACTCAGAACTCAGAACTCCTGTTTCCGCTCGCGTCCTGATTATTGACCAGATCCACCCAAGTATTTTTCCGATGCTGGAAGGTATAGGGGTCGCGGCCGACTATAGGCCGGATATAGCGCCTGTGGATGTTTGTGAGGCCTTGAGAGGCTTTGACGGGTTGATCGTGCGGAGCAAGATGCGCATTACCGCCGACACGCTAAAAAGTGCCGGTCAACTGAAGTTTGTAGCCCGGGCCGGAGCCGGCGTAGACAATATTGATGCGGATGCACTGGCCGCGCGGAACATAGCACTGATCGGGGCTAACGAAGGCAACCGGCAGGCGGTGGGAGAGTTTACGCTGGGGCTGTTGCTGTCGCTGACGCGCAACATTGCGCGCGGTGACCACCAGGTAAGGGAAAAGGTGTGGCGAAGGGAGGAGAACCGGGGGGAGGAGATAAGCCAAAAGACAGTGGGCATCATTGGCTTCGGAAACATGGGCCAGAGCTTTGCCAGGGTATTGAGCGGGTTTGGCTGCCGGCTGCTGGCCTACGATCGCTTTGCCCCTGAGAAAATAGCCTCCCCGGTACAACGCGTGAGTCTAGAGGAGCTGCAGCAAGAGGCCGATATCGTGAGCCTGCACATCCCGTACATTCCGGAGAACCTGAATTTTGCCGACGATGCCTTTTTCAGTGGCTTTCCAAGGCCGGTGTGGTTTCTCAACACCTCCCGTGGCGATGTGGTGGACCTAGCCGCACTGGTGCAGCACCTGAAAAGCGGCAAGGTCAAAGGTGCCGCGCTGGACGTGCTGGAGAACGAGAAACTCCATACCCTGACGGCCCGGCAGCAGGAGAACTTCCACTACCTGGCGTCTGCTGAAAATGTTGTGCTCACCCCCCACATAGCCGGCTGGACGCACGAGTCCTACGTCAAGATCAACGAGGTGCTGGTGGAGAAGATCAAGGCCGTCATTGGCCGGTAGTCTGTGGTTTCTTTCGCTATTCAGGTACATTCAAACACAGCAGCAATGCATATTCAGATCCGCCGGGCATTGCCCGAGGAAATGGCGTGGGTGAACGGTCAGTATGAGAAGGTACAGTTTCAACCCTCCAAGTATGAGCAGGAGATAATTCTGATAGCAGAGGTAGGCGGCGCCAAAGCAGGCTTGGGGCGGTTGGTGAGGGTAAACGAGCAGGTGCTGGAGCTGGGCGGTATGTATGTGGCGGATGCCTACAGGGGCATGGGGCTTGCCCGGAAACTGGTGGGGGAGCTTGCTACTCAGGCACAAAACAAAACGCTGTACTGCCTGCCCTTTGAGCACCTGCAGGGCTTTTACATGAGCTGCGGCTTTGTACCCGTGCAGGAGATAGACGCTGTGCCCGAGAAAGTGCGGGAGAAGTGGGTGTGGTGTAACAGGACGTACGCACAGAGAACACTCCTTTTGGTGCAGAAGGTATAAAAATTCTACTGAGAGTTGCCGGCACATGCTCTTTATTGCCCGCCGTCAGTAACAAATTTTAGCGGATAATAAAATTGAGATGGCATATGCCGGATATCATTAAAAAATGTATATTTGCTTCATCAGGAAACCAACGGGAGTAGCCCGCGGTTTTACTAACGGACAAAAGTTAGAGCTTATGCTAAACTTTGGCGGCAGCTGAATTTATGTTGGCGCCACACTGGAAAAGAATTAAATAATTTTACATATTTGGCAAAAAGAACGGTTATGCGCGCCATAACCGTTCTTTTTGTTTTTGTGTTTTAAACGTGAAAACGACACAACTATGAGCAAGATTTCTTATTACACAGCAGAAGGTTTACAGAAACTGAAGGACGAACTGGCTGAGCTCAAGACAAAGGGACGCGCCGAGGTGGCGCGCCAGCTGGCTGAGGCCCGCGACAAGGGTGACCTGAGCGAGAACGCGGAGTACGATGCGGCCAAAGACGCCCAGGGGCACCTGGAGCTGAAGATCGCTAAGATGGAGGAGATCGTGGGCAACGCCCGCCTGATCGACGAGTCTAACCTGGACACGAGCAAGGCGCTCATCCTCTCAAAGGTGAAAATCAAGAACCTGAAGAACAATATGGTAGTAGACTATACATTGGTGGCAGAGGAGGAAGCTGACCTGGCCTCAGGTAAGATCTCTGTGAAGTCGCCGATTGGCAAAGGCCTGCTGGGCAAGTCTGTAGGAGACGTTGCCGAGATAACGGTGCCTGCCGGTAAAATTCAGTTCGAGATACTAGAAATCAGCCGATAAAGATGGAAGCTTCGATATTCACCAAGATTGTTAACGGAGAGATACCTGCCTACAAAATAGCAGAAGACGACCGCTACCTAGCCTTTCTGGACGTGTTCCCGACCACCAAAGGCCATACCTTAGTAATACCGAAGCAGCAGATCGACTACCTCTTCGACCTGGACGATGAGCTGTACCTGGGCCTGATGGCTTTCGCCAAAAAGGTAGCCGCTGCCGTAGAGAAAGCCGTGCCCTGCAAGCGCGTTGGAGTAGCGGTGGTGGGCCTGGAGGTACCGCACGCGCATGTGCACCTGATCCCGCTTAACAGCATGCAGGATATGAACTTCGCTAACAAAAAGCAGTTTAGCAAAGAGGAGTTTGAGGAGGTAGCCGAAAAGATCAGAAAAGAGTATAAAGGATAGCTGATCTCCCTTAAAAGCATAAAAGGAGCTGGAATGGGCTTTTGCCTGTTCCAGCTCCTTTTTTTTGTGCCTGAAGAAGATTTACTACTGGTTTTGCTGAATTAGTTGTTGCTCCTGTTCTTCTTGTTGTTCCTCCTGCTGTCTTTCCCGCTCGCGCTCCTGTCTTCTGAAGAAACCCCTGAAGAGGATGTTGCTTTGCAGGGCTTCCATGTTCTGATCAAACTTTTCGGTGCTGGTCTGCAGGTTCTGCATGGTGCTTTGTAGCTGCCGTGCAAACTGCTGATCCGACAGCAGCACACCCACTGCATTGTTCTGGCTGTTTAGCTGCGTGCTGGTGGCCCTGAGGTTCTCGGTAAGCGCTGCTGCCGAGTTGGTGGCCTCCTGCAACTGGGCCATGGATCTTCTCAGCTGGCTGTAAACAGTGGTATCCGTGGCTATCTGGTTGGCCAGGCCATCCGGTGAGTTCAGCTTGGAGGTGAACCTGGACAGCTCCCTTGAGGCCGTAACGGTGCGCTGTGATGTTTGCTGGAGGTTAGCCACCATACCACGGAAGTTATCCGCAAGCGTAGAGTCTGTAAGCAGGGCTCCTACGGTACCTTCTCCCTGAAGCAGGTTAGAGGTAAGCTGCTTCATATCGCTGGTGATGGCCACCAGGTTCTCGTTGTTCTGCTGCAGGGTTTCGATCAGGTCGTCTGTGTCCAGCGGGTTAACCCCTTGGATGCGGTCCCCATTCTCAACCGGGGGAGCCTCCTGGCTTCCACCTTCTATCACAATGTTTTTATTGCCGATAAAGCTCTCGGAGCTGATGCGGGCCAGGGCATTTTCCCGGATGAACTGCTGCGCGCGTTCCTCCACGTTTAGCGTAACCAGTACCTGGGAAGCCCCAAACAGGTCAATGGACTTAACGGTACCCACCTTCACACCCGAGAACCAAACGTTGTTGCCAGGCCGTAGTCCGCCCACGTCGTCAAACACGGCCGTCAGGGTAATAGTGCCTATGAAGCGCTTCTGCTGGCCTGCCAGCGTGAAAATACCGGCAACCAGAATTACTATAGCCAGGAACACGAAGATTCCTACAATTACGGATCGTTTATTATCTGCAGTACTCATTTAGTCTATAAAGTTGTAGTCGTAAAATGCTTTAACGCGTGCATCGTCTGTGGAGAAAACCTCCTCAAAGGTGCCCTGCCGCTGAAACTGTCCGTCCAGCAGCATCACCACCCGGTCGCCAACGGCCCTGGCACAGGTCAGGTCGTGGGTAATGATGATAGAGGAGGTGTTGAACCTGCGCTGTACTTCGTTGATCAGGTTATTGATCTCAATGCACGTTATGGGGTCCAGGCCGGCTGTGGGTTCATCGTAGAGCATGATCTCCGGTCGCAGGATCAGTGTACGGGCAATACCGATCCGCTTTCGCTGCCCCCCGGAGAGCTCCGATGGCATCTGGTACTTGGCCTGCATCAGTCCCACGGCCTCCAGCACGGTGTCAATAAGCTGGTCCCTTTCCTCCCGGGTCATTCCCTTTGAGTGCCGCTCAAGCGGAAACTCCAGGTTTTCTTTCACAGTCATGCTGTCATACAGCGCACTGTTTTGGAAAGAAAAGCCAATTTTCAGGCGAAGCGCATCCAGCTCTTTGGGGGTAAGTTTGTCTACCTGCCTGCCCAGCACGTTCACCAGGCCTTCATCAGGCCGCAGCAGCCCGGAGATGATCTTGATCAGGACGGATTTTCCTGTGCCGGAGCGCCCCAGCACCACCAGGTTCTCGCCTTTGTACAGGTCCAGGTCTACGCCCTTCAGCACCTCAAACTCGTCGAAGGCTTTCTTCAGGCCCCTGATCTCGATAACTTTTGTGTTTTTGTCTATGTTCGGGTTGATCTTCTTCATCGGAATAAGCTTGGTTAGATGCCCCGGATGGCGTTCACGATCTGCAGGATCAGCAGCTCCTCGATAAACACCAGGAACATGGCTGTTACCACCGAGGAGTTGGCCGCTTTGCCCACCCCCTCTGTACCCTTGGAGGAATGGTAGCCTTTGTAGCAGCCCACCACACCGATCGTAAAGCCAAAGATCACGGACCTGGCCATAGAGGAGAAGATGTCGAGGAAGGTGATGGCGTCAAACACCTGGGTAAAAAAGGTCGTGATGCTGGTCAGTTCATTCTGGCGTACATTCACATAGCCCCCCATCAGCGCGACAAAGGTGGTGTACATCGTCAGGGCCGGGATCATGAAGGTGGTTGCCAGCACGCGGCTTACGACCAGGAACTTAAAGGGGTTCGTGGCCGATACCTCCATGGCGTCGATCTGCTCGGTCACCCGCATCGAACCCAGTTCGGCGCCAATACTGGAGCCCACACGCCCCGAGGCGATAAGGGCAGTTACCAGCGGAGCCATGGCTCTGACAATGGCCACGGAGATCAGGGCGGGAAGGAGGGCGGTGGCACCAAAGTCGGCCAGGGAGGGCCGCGACTGGTTGGTAAATACGATGCCAATGATAAAGCCTGTCAGCGAGATCAGGGGCAGGGAGCGCACCCCCACTTCGTAGCATTGCCTGATGATCTCCTTGAACTCGTACGGGGGCAGGAACACTTCCTTGAAAAAGCGGGCAATAAAAGCATAGATCCGGGACAGTTCCAGGAATATTCTGTCCAGCCTTCTGGTGGTTACATAGTTTCGTTTACGTCGGTATTCTGTCTTTTCCTTAGGGTCCATTCGTGTTGCGGTGATGTCCGATTTTTCGCTAGTTAGTAAATAAAATCGGCAACGGGATAGCTAACAGATAAATTTAAA
>JAJLKL010000089.1:0-10561 GCA_033838975.1 Hymenobacteraceae bacterium
CGTAGATGCCTTTAAGGTCTTCCTTCTCTTTATCGTTCAGCACGCTTTCCTTGGTCTCATCGCGCTCGATCAGCTTGTCGACGGTCTCGGAGTCCACGCGCTTAAGGGTGGTTTTCTCCAGCTTCTGCTCCAGCATGCCGATAAAGTGACTGTCGATCATCGAGTCCAGCTTAAGCACGTCGTAGCCGCGGTTCTTGGCGGCCTCCACAAAGGCGTGCTGCTTATCGGCATCGGTGGTATACAGCAAGACCAGCTGCCCGTTCTTGTCTGTCTGGTTAGCCTGCGTCAGCGCTTTGTACTCCTCTAACGTGTGGTAGTTCCCTTCGGTATTCTGCAGCAGCACAAAGTCTTTTGCCTTCTCATAGAACTTGTCGTCGGAGAGCATGCCATACTTCACGAACACGTTGATGTCGTCCCAGTTGGTTTCGAAGGCTGTGCGGTCTTTCTTGAAGATCTCGTTCAGCTTATCGGCCACCTTCTTCGTGATATAGGTGTTGATCTTCTTCACGCTGGAGTCAGCCTGCAGGAAGGAGCGGCTCACGTTCAGCGGAATGTCCGGCGAGTCGATTACCCCGTGCAACAGCATCAGGAACTCCGGCACCACGTCCTTCACCTCATCGGTGATGAACACCTGGCGGGAGTACAGCTGGATCTTGTTGCGCTGCAGCTCAAAATCGTTCTTGATTTTAGGGAAGTACAGGATACCTGTCAGGTTGAACGGGTAGTCCACGTTCAGGTGGATCCAAAACAGTGGCGGCTCAGAGAAAGGGTACAGCTCTTTGTAAAACTCCTTGTAGTCCTCATCCTTCAGCTCCGACGGCTGCTTGGTCCAGATCGGGTTCGGGTTGTTGATCACCTCGCCCTCAAACTCCACCGGCACGGGCAGGAACTTGCAGTACTTGTTCAGGATGGCACGGATGCGCTCTTTCTCCAGGAACTCCTCCGAGTCCTCGGCCACGTTCAGGATAACGTTCGTGCCTCTGGTCTCCTTATGCGCAGGGGCAATGGCAAACTCGGTGCTACCATCGCAGGTCCAGTGGGCCGGCTCAGCGCCTTCCTGGTACGATTTGGTCACGATCTCCACACGGTCAGCCACCATGAAAGCAGAGTAGAAGCCCAAACCGAACTGGCCGATGATCTGGCTCTTGTCGCCGGCCTCTTTGTAGCGCTCCACAAACTCAGAAGCACCTGAGAAGGCAATCTGGTTGATGTACTTCTTGATCTCCTCTGCCGTCATGCCTATGCCATGGTCTGCGATGGTGATGATACGGGCATCCTTATCCACCGACACCTTTACCGTAAGGTCTCCCAGGTCGCCTTTGTACTCGCCGATGGCTGCCAAGCGCTTGATCTTTTGCGTGGCATCCACGGCGTTACTTACCAGCTCACGCAGGAAAATCTCATGATCAGAGTATAAAAACTTCTTGATGATCGGGAAAATATTCTCGGTGTGAATCGAAATACTGCCTCTTTCTTCCATTGTTTATACTTTATGTTTTAGATAGTTCTTTTTGCTACACTTAACGTCCTGCTCTGCAACTTTCAAATCCTGTTCCAGAGCGGCATAACATGCTGTATTGTGACAGCTTGTCAGAGAAATGAAGCCAGCCGCCATGTGCCGCAGTGGCACTCTGCTGTTTTTGGCATAGTTTTTCTGCACATTAGTTAACTATATTGGAGGTTTTCCAAGAAAAAGAGCCCACAAATGCAACATTGTGGAATTTATTCTATATTTGTATAAGTTGCTATACCTTAAGTGCACAGACTTGTAAAATATATCGCCCTGTTTCTGCTCCTGCTCTTCTGCAGGGCCATGGTGCCGGATGCGCTCCTGCTGAGCCTGCACGCGCATGGCCATACAGAGCACCACTCACCTGGTGACAGCAAGCAGGCGCATGTATCGGAGAAGCACTCTCACTGCCCTGTCGAGGATCTGTTCGGCGCGCCGTACCATGGCAGTGTAGCCTCTGTGGACTTTCCCGCTGTAGAGCACACTTCTACGTACACTGTCTGCTACAGCGGCAACTGGTACGGCACCTCTCACGCCACGTCTTTCCTTAGAGGCCCGCCTGTGGCCTAACCCGCTTCCTTTTGGTGCTGAACATTTGCTGCTAAGGCAGCATTGATCTGAGCATACTATATTTAAAGTTTCTGGTGCCTTCCATATGACGGTAAACACTGGTTGGCTATTCTTTTAATTAAGACGAGGCTGTACCTGGCAGTCACTTACTATTTATCTGCAGAACATTTTGTTAGAAACTAAGGCCTTACATAAGCTACTCTTGCTGTCGGTGCTGGTATTGGGATTACAGCCGGCATGGGCGCAGGGCCTGTCAGCACCCTCTGCCACAACAGACCTGGAGCAGGACTGCGGGCTTACCTTGTCGGGAAAGGTGCTGGACCATGACACCCGTGAGCCGCTGATCGGGGCTACTGTCTTTATCACCCAGCTGGGCAAGGCGGCCATTACTGATGAGTACGGCAACTATCATTTTCACCACCTGTGCCAGGGCAACTACACCCTGCAGGTGAGCTACGTCGGTTATGAGGAGGAAAACTTCAGCTTCAGGCTGTCCTCTTCCTCTGTGCGCGACCTGCAGCTGCACACCTATGCGCAGCAACTCAAAGGTGTGGAGATTGTCGGCAGCCGCATCAGGGAGCAGGCGCAGTCTTCGCAGACGCTGGCGGGGCGGGAGCTGGAGGAGACACGTGGACTGTCCCTCGGTGAGTCGTTGAAAAGTATAGCCGGTGTGTCTACGATCCAGACTGGCCCCACCATCTCCAAACCGGTGATCCATGGCCTGCACAGCAACCGCATCCTGCTGCTCAACAATGGCGTCCGACAGGAGGGTCAGCAGTGGGGGGCAGAGCATGCCCCAGAGATCGACCCCTATGTAGCCACTGAAATGAAGGTGATCAAAGGGGCCGCCGGGGTGCGCTATGGTGCCGATGCCATAGGCGGCGTGGTGATCGTAGAGCCCAAGCCTCTTCCCGACTCCATAGGTATAAATGGCGAGGTGAACCTGCTGGGCACTACCAACAACCGCCAGGGAGCCGTCTCGGCCATGGTAGAGGGCAGGCCTGCCGGCTTACCGCCGCTGCGCTGGCGCCTGCAGGGCACGCTCAAGAAAGCCGGCAACGCCAAGGCCCCTGCTTACTACCTGAACAACACGGGCTTTGAGGAGCGGAATTTCTCGGCAACGCTTGGCTATAACAAGGAGAAGTACGGCGGTGAACTGTTTTACAGTCAGTTCAACACCAAGCTGGGTATCCTCCGGGATGCTCACATCGGTAACCTGACCGACCTGAACTATGCCATTGAGCGGGGCGAACCGATCGGGGCTGACACCGTGAGCTTCACCTATGATATTGGCCGCCCCTATCAGGATGTGACGCACCATCTTTTCAAGGCTAAAACTTTTTTAAACACGGGAGAAATAGGGCGCCTGGAGCTGGTGTATGGCTGGCAGCGTAATATCCGGGATGAGTATGACGTGCACCGGAACACCTCCGGTAAGCCTGCGCTGCACCTGGACATTACCACGCACACCACCGAAACGGTGTGGGAGCACAAACCACTGGGTAACTTCAAGGGCTCTGTTGGCGTGAGTACCATCTACCAGAACAACACGTATGAGGGCAGGCCTTTTATTCCCTTCTACAAGAGCCTGACAGCCGGGGCCTTCGCCATCGAGACATGGCGCCAGGGAAGGCTGCAGTTGGAGGGAGGTGTACGCTACGACTACAAAAACATGCGTGTGGCCAAAAGAGAGCGGAACAACGATATCATTCGCCCGGAGTACAACTTCCACAACGTATCGGGCACGCTGGGCGCCATGTACGATGTAGGGTACCACCTGACTTTTGGGCTGAGCGCCTCCTCGGCCTGGCGCGCGCCGGGCGTAAACGAACTGTTCAGCTATGGCGTGCACCATGCCTCGGCTACCTTCGAGATCGGGGACCCGAACCTGAACTCGGAGCAGGCTTACAACTTTGAGGCCTCGGTGGATTACTTTGGCAATCAGCGCCTGAATGGTAAAGTAAGCGTGTACAACAACTACATCAACGACTTTATTTACCTGGCGCCGGTGCTGCCGCCCACCTTAACCATCCGCGGGGCTTTCCCAACGTTCGAGTATAAGCAGGTAAACGCCTCCTTCAGGGGAATCGACCTGACTTTCGACTACAAAGTATTTGATCAGCTGACGTGGGAATCCAAGACATCTATTGTGCGGGCGAAGAACCTGGACACGGATGAATACCTGGTGAGTATACCGGCCGACAGGTTTGACAACAAGCTGCGCTACGAGTTTGGCAGCTCCGGCCAACATAACCGCCTCCGCAACAGTTACCTGTCTTTGGGTGGCCTTTACGTGGCAGAGCAGACGCGCCTGCCCTCTACCACAGACCAGGATTACGCGCCTGCACCCGATGCTTACTTTTTGCTGCATGCAGAGGCAGGCACCACCCTGCAACTGGGTAAGCAGCCCGTGGAGATTGGCCTATCAGGCAATAACCTGCTGAACACCTCGTACCGGGATTACCTGAACCGCTTCAGGTACTTTGCCGATGAAATGGGCCGCTTGCTCATGTTCCGGGTAAAAGTGCCGCTGGATTTCACGAAGCGTTAAACTGTACAATTACTCATTAACCATTTTAGACATTAACAACGTATTATTCCATTACTTAAATATTTTACTTTATCATTATGAAAAAACTATTCAGACCCTACCTCGCTATCTTTTTGATTGGCAGCTTAGTAGCCACCACCACAGCTTGCAGCGACGACGATGATCCGGAACCAATCGAAGAGCAGGAATTGATCACTACCGTTAGGATCGAACTGGTGCCTGAAGAAGGGAAAGGGCAGCCTGCCTCAGCAACATTCAGAGATTTAGACGGGGAAGGCGGCAATGACGCAACTATTGAAACGTTGAATCTTGCGCCTAATACTGTTTATACAGCCACCCTAACGTTCCTGGATGAAAGCAAAACTCCTGCAGAGGACATCACAGAGGAAGTTGAGGAAGAAGGTGATGAGCATGAGATTTTTTACCAGGTACTAAATACTATAACTGGAGAAAATTTACAGAACAACCTGACGGTTACCAACCGGGATACAGACAGCAACGGCTTGCCACTTGGCTTGCAGGCTACGATCACTACAACTAACAGCAGTAGCGGTACGTTGCGCATCACGCTGAAACACCAGCCCGGCGGGTTGAAAACCAGCAACAGCAACATAACGGTAGGCGAAACCGACGTAGAAGCTAATTTTCCTGTTGTAATACAGTAGGCTCTACATACAGACGCAAACAAAAAGGCACAGCCATCGCTGTGCCTTTTTGTTTGCTATACCTTGATGAATTATTTGACAGCCGTTTTCAACGACTCCACAGTTTTTGCTATACGCCTGGCCCGGGTCTCAGGCCGCTTCGTCTCCAGCACCGCTACCACATGCTCTTTGCGGTGGGTAAAGGCAAGCTTCTCGAATGCTTCCAGCACGCCTGCCTGCTCCATGGCCTGCCGCATGTCATCAGGAGGGATCACGGTTTTAGTGGCCCTGTCAATGCCGGGCATGTCTACGCCGAACATAGAGGGCTCTTTTCTCTCGGTTGTGTGTTTGAACCGCAGGGAAGACCAGGTCTCGTCGATGGCCACCTGCCGCACTCCCGCATAGCCTAGCTCAGCCATCACCTGCCAGCCCGTATCCCGGGTTAAGTCTGTTTTGATACCGGATGATCTTTTAAGGTAGGCGACCCAGAGGATTCCTCCTTCTTTCAGCACAGCAACAGCCGCTGGCGCAAAATGCTCCAGTTCCTGCTTTGTATGCACAAAAAGCTGCACGGCATCATAGGTTCCTACTGCCGGCGCCTCATCGGCACTCACATAGGTGTACCCTTCCGCTGCCATTTCTTTTACGAAGCTCTCGGGTGCGTTCAGCAGCAAAAGCGACTGCTCCGGTTTTAGCTGTAGTTTCTTTCCTAGTTCTGCCATGGTGGAGGGTTGGTTTCTTCTGGTCCTAAGCTACAACAATTTTAATTAACTGCGCCCCTAACATCATCAGGCTTTGCCTTTTGAGCAACAAAAGCTATATTTATTAAGTATAGCTAGTGAACTATATATGGCAAACCTCACCAAATCCGCTCCGAAACACTACCTGCTGAACACTTCCGTGATAGTGGCCGCCCTGGGTTACTTCGTGGACATCTACGACCTCGTGCTGTTCAGCATTGTGCGTATACCCAGCCTGCAGGACCTTGGCGTTACCAGCCAGGCGGCACTGCTGGAGCAGGGAGTACTGCTCCTGAACATGCAAATGGCAGGCATGCTCCTGGGGGGCGTGGCCTGGGGTGTTCTGGGAGACAAGCGCGGCAGACTCTCGGTGCTGTTCGGCTCAATTTTCCTTTACTCCGTCGCCAACATCATGAACGGCTTTGTGACGGATATCCCCATGTACGCTTTTCTGCGGTTTGTGGCAGGCGTAGGACTGGCCGGGGAACTGGGGGCGGGTATCACGCTCGTATCGGAGGTGCTGCCGAAGGAGAAACGCGGCTACGGCACTATGGTGGTAGCCACCATCGGCATATCGGGCGCTATCCTCGCGGGGATAGTGGGGGAGTACTTTGGCTGGCGCACAGCTTATTTTATAGGAGGTGGGTTAGGCCTGCTACTGCTCTTCCTGCGGATCGGCGTGTATGAGTCGGGGATGTTCAACAACCTAAAGAAGACACAGGATGTTACACGTGGAAACTTTCTCAGCCTGTTTACCAACGGCAAGCGCTTCTGGAAGTACCTGAAGTGCATTTTGATTGGCGTGCCGATCTGGTATGTGGTAGGCATTCTGATAACGTTCTCGCCAGAGTTTGGGCTTGCCTTAGGTATAGCGGAGACAGTCTCAGCGGCAAAGGCCGTCTCGTTCTGCTACCTGGGCCTGGTGTTCGGCGACTTTGCCAGTGGCTTTCTGAGCCAGCGATTTAAGAGCAGGCGCGGCATTGTGGTCGCTTTTCTGGTGCTCACGGCTGTTTTTATTTGCGCTTATTTACTGGGTAACAGCTATGCCCTGAATACTTTTTATACCCTCTGCGTGGCTCTTGGCTTTGCAAGTGGTTACTGGGCGGTTTTTGTGACCATCGCTGCCGAACAGTTCGGCACCAACATCCGGGCCACTGTTACCACTACGGTTCCCAACTTCGTACGCGGTGCCGTTGTTCCGCTAACGATATCCTTCAGCTACCTGAAGGACAGTATGGGGCTTGTGCCGGGGGCGATTTTGTTGGGAGGAGCCTGTTTGGCCGTGGCTATTGTGTCTATCCTATCGCTGGAGGAGACGTATGCCAAAGACCTGGACTACATGGAGCCGATTTAGGGCCTAGCTTTAAAAACCCATATACCACACAACAACAAGAGCAATAACTTACTGATACATAAACCATAACAAACAAGCCACATCCTAAATAATCCTATCAAGACACAACATTATTTAAAACAGGCAAGTATAAAGAATATGGTTTAACTATATTCTACTTTGCCTATGAGTAAAAACTCTACTCTTAACCCTTCCGATTTATCCTTATTAGCTTTGTTTTTCTTCTTACCGTTTCTGTTCTCAGCATGCTCTGCCCGTGTAGAGTTGGAGTCTGACGAACAGAAGGCTGCACCGACCCCTGTAGCCGCTAAAGAGGTACCCGCTGTAACTGTTGCAGCCATCGAAGGAACATCTGATGAGGTATATTTCGACCTGATTGCCGAAACCACCAACTGCCTGGGTGAAAACCTGTGGTTTGGAGGAAAACTAGAAGGTGCTACCCATTTGGCACCAGGCAATGCAGGAGCCGACTCCCCCAAGAGAACATACGAGGTGACAGAGCTGACCGCCACCGGGCTGAGCTCCAACCAAAGCTATGTGATCGAGAACAGCTCCAAAACCCTAAAAGCTTATAGCGACGAAGACGGAGTGATTTATATCCAGCTAAGCGAAGGCAAGTTACGGCTTGCTCCTAAAGCTGGCTCTTCTCCTGTGATCGTTGCCTATAACCCCAGCCAGTCTGACGACTACTTTGATGGGGTCGCTGACCGCTGGAGCTGTAACTAAAGGGCGCTCACCTTAAATAAGCAGTTAGCAAAGCAGCCTGTGCTAAGTTAGCACAGGCTGCTTTTTTTATACCACAGGCAGCAACTGCAAACTACTTGCTATCACCCTCCGCTGGCTCTACTCCTTTTATGTTCAAAGCCTGCGTGCGGGCACTGGCGTCTTGCATCGCCTGCTGCAATGCCGGGTTGCTTTCCATGCGCCGGGCAAAATCAGGGTTATACACCAGCTCCAGCATTGTTTTAACATAAGGCTTAGACCTGGCCCTTTCCCTGTACGCCTGCTTATCCTGCTCGCTCATGCTTCTTGCCCAGCTCTCAATCTCCGGTCTCATTTCCTCCAGCTTCGGCACCAGTTCATCCACCGCCGCCTGAATCATGGCAATAGTTTTCACATCGTCCTGCTCCGCAAAAGCAGCCTGTAGCTTGTTAATGTAGCCTTCCATGAGCTGATCCACCTTCGTCTCGGTAGGGTGAGAAGCCACGGCATTTATTTCAGTAGGGGCAGCGGAAGGGCCTGTAGCAGCAGAGGCCTGCAAAGTGCAGTAACCGGTAAGAACGCTAATAGCACAGATGTATAACAGCTTTTTCATAGGCATCACAGTTTGGGTTTTACTTTGCTTTGAAACTTTTTCAGGTATACGAGCCACAAAGGGAAAGAGGACACAACCCACTGGTTTTGAGGCTTGATTAATAAATTACTTAGCAGCCACCTCCATTGTAGGGGTAAATTCCGTATTTTCGGGTATGATCTTGTATAACGTAACTGTAAATGTAGAACACAGCGTGGCCGACGAGTGGCTACAGTGGATGAAGGAGACACACATTCCGGAGGTGATGGGCACAGGCTTTTTCCTGCGCAATCAGATCTGTCGCCTGGTGAACGAGATAGATAACGGAGGCACCACCTATGCCGTGCAGTACTACTGCCGCAGTCTGGTAGACCTGGAGGAGTACCAGCGCGACCACGCGCCGGAGTTACAGGAAAAGCACTTGAAGCGTTACGGCGAGAGAGCCTTGGCTTTCCGTACTGTACTGGAGGTTGTGGCTGAGGACGTAGAGCGTAATCAGCAACCTTAACACGTGCAAAACCGCTGGCACAGCCACACGAAAGGCTATGCCAGCGGCTTCTTTTTTATGTGCAGACTGGCGTTAGCTACACCTGGTAGTTTCGGATCTGCTCTTCTGTCATGGTGCAGTTTATCCACTCCCCGTCCAGCTCCGCCCCGATCTTGTTGTAAAAGGCAATAGCCGGCTCGTTCCACTCCAGCACCTGCCATCTGAAGCGCTTAACCCCTGTTTCTTTGGCTTCCTGCGCCACTGCGTCAAACAGTTTACGGCCCACGCCACTCCGGCGCATACGCTCCGTAACCACCAGGTCTTCCAGGTAAAGCGTTTTGCCTTTCCAGGTTGAGTAGGCCGTGTAGTAAAGCGCAATGCCCACGATACCCTCTTCCCCCTCAGCCACAAAGAACTTGAAGATCTGGTTCTCCCCGAATCCATCCCGCTCCATGTCTTCCAGCGTATTCGTTACCTCGTTTGGCGCACGCTCGTACTCCGCCAGCTCCTGAATCAGGCCAAGCACCTGCGGCAGGTCATCTATTATACCTTTTCTGATATTGATATTCGCCATTTTTATCACTGATTGCTTATAATTAAAAGGGGCAGCTTCGCCCTCTAACTCTTTGTCGCGCTAATTTAACAACTTCTAGCTCTCCAGCCCCTGCCAAACGGTTTTAGCCTGCACCAGCTCTTTGCCGCTCTCCTGGCTGGTTAGCCTGTGCAGGTATACCTCCGCAGCGCCCTCTGCAGCCGATACAGCAGAAACGACGGTATCACCCAGCACACTCTCGGCTTTGAAGATGATGTCGAGCTCCTGCAGCTGCTTTTGCTCAAGCACCTCCAGCGGCAGCGTGTCCAGCACCCACTGCAGGTAGCGGGTGTTAGTCACATGGCGGTTCAGGTCGATGTCGTGCCAGCGCACCGGCACCTGCTGTTCATGCTCCGCCTTCTGAAGCTGTGGCAGTTTTCCCTTCGCAAAAGGCAGCGGTTCCTGCCCCGGCACCACCTCCACGGCCATGATGAAATCCGGTACCGACACCAGTTGGCGTTTTACCACATCCATCACCAGCCACACGCTTGTTGCCTGCCCCAGCAGCTCCCGGCTCTCGCTGTAAATCCGAAAATCGCGGTGCAGAAACACGCGCTCCCGCCCCGAGGCCCAGGTCTCAATGGTGATGCTCTCCCGGTGCCGCGGATACCTAAACATCTCCACACGCATCCGTTGCAGCACCCACGTCAGCCCCCGCTCCAGCAGCTCGTACATGGAGATGCCCAGAGTGGCCGTGTTTTCCCAGGCCGCCTCCTGCATGTAACTCACCAGCGCCGGCAGGGTCGCCTGCCCCCGGTAGTCTATTTCATTGGAACGAATGATAAACTGAGTTTCTCCTGCAGTTGATTTCATAGCTGT
>JAJLKL010000090.1:0-15279 GCA_033838975.1 Hymenobacteraceae bacterium
GATACTGGGCCAAAATTTCATGCTCATGATCAAGGCCAATCAGACATCCAAAATATAGATACGAGGGGGTACAAACGAAGCACACGCTGCGAACCCCGCCACTCTTACACCTATAGCAAAAAGCCGCCCCTGATAGGTACAGTAGCGTCTTCTTGCTTATGGGAGGTATAGAGCTCGCTAGCTGAGCAACTGAAACACATACTGCAGCATCAGTCCGCACAGGTAAGCGCCGTAGGTACCCACCGCATAGCCCAGCACCGCCAGTAACACCCCTACCGGGGCCAGGTACTTGTTGAAGGCAACCGCCACGATAGGGGCAGAAGCCGCACCTCCGATATTGGCCTGACTGCCTACCGCCACATAGAAGAAAGGCGCTCGGATGAGTCGGGCAATTACGAGCATGATGATAATGTGGAAGGTGATCCAGAACACCCCGACCAGAAAAAGCTTCGGGTTATCCAGCACAGCGTTCAGGTCCATGCTCATCCCGATGGTGGCCACCAGGAAGTACAGGAACACAGTGCCGAAGCGGGAAGCACCGTACGACTCCAGTTCCCTGGCCCTGGTGAAGGAAAGCGCCAGGCCAGCTGTGGTGGCAATGATCACCAGCCAGAAGAAGGCGCTTGTCAGCGAGTACCGCTCCAGGCTCGGGAAGTTCTCCAGAAAGAACGGCGCCAGGAAATCCGCAAAGAAATGTGCAAGGCCTGTAAAACCGAAAGCTACCCCCAGCACCAGCATGGTATGCGTGGCCGTAGGCACCATTCGCTTAGACTCCTGCAGGCTTTCCATCTTCTCCTCCAGCAGCTTGATCGGGGTGCTGTCCGCTTTCATGAGTTTGTCCATCACGTGCGGCTTTTGCGACCAGTACAGCAAAAAGCCCATCCACACGTTGGCCACCAGTACATCCACGGCGATCATCTGCCCGAACAGCTCCTTACTGGCCCCGAATACCTCCAGCATGGCCGCCTGGTTGGCGCCCCCTCCTATCCAGCTGCCGGAGATCGTGGCCAGTCCTCGCCAGACCGGCTCACCGCCCGTGTTCAGCACCTCCGGAAACATGGAGCCCACAGCCAGCAGGGCCAGCGGACCACCGAACATGATACCGACAGTACCCGCCAGGAACATGATCACGGCTTTGCTACCCAGTTTGCGCAGCGCCTGAAAATCAATGCTCAGCGTGAGCAGGATAAGGCTGGCAGGCAGAAAGAAGCGTGAGGCCACTGTGTACAGCTGCGAGTACTCTCCGGAAATGATATTGAACGTGTTTAAGAGAGAAGGTATAAAGTAGCAAAGCAGAATGGAGGGCACTACTTTATAGAATTTAGTCCAACCCGGCCCCTTACTGCTCGAGGTGGTAAAAATAAACGCGAGTATCACCAGAAGTATTCCCAGTACAACGGCCTCGTTGGTAATCAGCGGTTCGCTTTGTTCAATCATGATTTTGTGTTTAATTCCGTAAAAGCGGCTATACCGGCCTCTCGTTTTCAGGTATTTTGCTCCGGTAGTGCAATTTCAAAATGGCTTCAAAAGAAATTATATGAGCTGCAGCCACAATAATGCAGACGCGTGCCGTTAGCCTCTTTACAGCTTTAAAGTTAGGAGTACAAAATGCTTTTGCCAATTTCTGCCCAAGAAAAGGTTCTTTCTTCCGTCTGCTACAGACCAGCCGGAGGCCTTCTGCAGTATGGCCTAATTATTGCCTCCCCTCCACCGCACAGTGTAACAAACCGGCCTGCCGGTGGCCTGTAAGCGGCGGGCTGATGAAACTAACCCGGGGAAATTCAGGTAGAGATACCTCTTTAAATTTATAACTATATCGTCCGGTTAACTGGTATATTTGGAGTTTTAGACAAGTAGATGAAGCGAACGCTTTTAAAGATTTATAAATTTTTCTTTCTCAGGATCCTCTACCCTGTTACCAGATTCCTGGCAACAGAGCTACATCAGTTCTACCTGAGCCAGAAGCCAAAGTTCACGGGCACCTACTGGAAGCATAAATGGGCAAAGGCCAAAAACTTTAACTGGAAAGGTGCCAGACCTGCCGACTTCAAGTTCCTCTTCAGACTAGCCTATAAAACAGGTTTATACCTGTTGCTGCTCGGCTTCATTTTTTATATGGCCGTGTATATGGGGGCGTTCGGGGATATGCCCTCGCGCAGAGAGCTAAGGTCTAAGCAGAACAATACCGCATCGGAGGTGTACTCCGCCGACGGAGTGCTGCTGGGCCGTTACTACATCCAGGACCGCACCAACGTGAAGTATGAGGACATCTCTCCTGCCGCCATCGAGGCCCTAATTGCCACCGAGGACGTCAGGTTCTATGAGCACGGGGGGATCGACTACAAGAGTCTTGGTCGCGTGTTCATCAAAACACTCTTGCTGCAGAACGAGAGCTCCGGCGGCGGCAGTACCCTGAGCCAGCAGCTGGCCAAAAACATGTACCCCCGCAAAGATTACCGGTACTGGGATATGCTGGTGAACAAGACCCGCGAGATGATCATTGCCCGGAAGATAGAAGGCGTCTACTCAAAAGAAGAAGTGCTGGAGCTCTACCTGAATACGGTACCGATGGGCGGCAACCTGTACGGCATCGAGCGGGCTGCACGCCGCTTCTTCAACACCTCCGCTGACTCCCTTAAAACAGAGGAGGCCGCCGTGCTGATCGGCATGCTGAAGGCCACCACAACGTATAACCCGCGCCTGAACCTGGAGCGCTCCCGGCAGCGCCGCAACGTAGTGCTGAGCCAAATGGCCAAGTATAGCTTTCTCTCAGAGGCAGAGGCTGACTCCCTGAAAAAACTACCGCTGGCACTGCGCTACAACTACACTACGCATAACGATGGCATTGCCCCTTACTTTCGGGAGCAGCTGCGCCTGGAGCTGGACAAGTGGGCCTCTACCCATTTCAAGCGAAACGGTGAGCCTTATAACCTGTACACCGATGGCCTGAAGATCTACACCACCATTGATGCCGGCATGCAAAAGCACGCAGAGCGGGCCGTGCGGCAAAGAATGGCCCTGCTGCAGCAAAAGTTTGACGCCCACTGGAGAGGCCGTACCCCTTGGGGCAAAGATGCCTCGGTGCTCCAGAATGCCATGCTCCGCTCTAAGCGCTACCGGAAGTTGAAGGAAGCCGGAATGTCAGAAGAGGAGATCCGGGAAACCTTCCGCCAGTCTGCCTCCATGCAGCTGTTCAGCTGGTCAGGAAATGTGCAGAAGACGATGACCCCTATGGATTCCCTGGCTTACTACCAGCGCTTTTTGAATGCCGGCCTGCTGTCCATCGACCCGCACACCGGCTATGTGCGTGCCTGGGTAGGGGGCATTAACCACCACGTGTTCAAGTACGACCACGTACGCTCCAGAAGGCAGGTGGGCTCTACCTTCAAGCCTATTGTGTATGCCGCTGCGCTGGAACAGGGGCTAAAGCCCTGCGAGTACTTTCCGAATGAGCGCGTAACCTACCCGGATTATGACGACTGGTCGCCGCGCAACGCCAACGAGCAATATGGCGGGGAGTACAGCATGCGCGGGGCGCTGGCCCATTCGGTGAACACGGTTTCGGCCCAGGTCATCCAGAAAGCAGGCGTAGACAAAACGGTTTCGCTCGCGCACCGCATGGGTATCAAAAACGATATTCCGGAGGTCCCGGCCCTTGCACTGGGCGTTGCAGACCTCTCGCTGTTGGAGATGGTAGGCGCCTATGCCACCTTCGCCAACCACGGCTACACCGTAGAGCCTGTTTACATCGAGAAGATAACAGACAGCAACGGCAAGGTTATCCGCCAGCACAACCCGGACAAGGCCAGCAGAAAGGTCCTGTCCAAGGATAACGCGGCCATCATGCTGCACCTGCTGCAGGGGGTGGTGGAGGAAGGCAGCGCCGCCAAGTTAAGATCCGAGTTTGGGCTAAAGATGGATATTGCCGGCAAGACCGGCACCACGCAGGACCACGCCGACGGCTGGTTCATAGGCATTACCCCTAACTTAGTAACCGGCGTTTGGGTGGGCGCCGAAAGCCCCAAGGTACGCTTCCGGACCCTGGCCCTGGGCCAGGGATCCAGCACGGCCCTGCCTATCTGGGGAGATTATACCAGGCGCATTGCGCAGGACCCCGCCTATGTGGGGTATTACAACAGCAAATTCAACCCACTGCCGGCAAACCTGCAGGCACGCCTTGCCTGTGCCTCCTTCCGGGAGGAGCCTCCAAAAGAGAATTTCTTTGAGCGCCTGCTGGACAACGTAGCCGACAAAGCAGCCAAAACCTTTGAGGAGTGGAAGAACGAGTGGAAGGAAAAAAGAAAGCAACGCAGGCAAAATCGCAGAAATTAAGCAACGGAGGGCACTATTAGCCCTCCGTTGCTGTTAGGGAGCCTGGGCAAGCTGTTGCAGCAGCTGCTTTGAGCAGTCAAAAACACCCGGCTTACCGTTTTTTGCTGCGCATGCAGCATACCTTAGGCTCTCCGTCACCAGCTGTATACAGCGGTAGAAATCCATCATTTACAATAAAGCACCGCTTTTAGAGTTTAGTCTAAAAGGTTACGATGGCTGAGCAAGAAAATGATTCAGCTTTCATCGCTTTAAAAGCATTGTTTTACCTACTGATTATCAAGCACAAAAATCAATTTATCATGAAGGCACTCTTTTTCTCTTTAGCTCTTGTGTTCTCCCTGACCACCGTTAAAGCACAGGAAGCGGCAAAAGAAAAAGCCCCTGCACCCAACACGTTGGCAAATCAATTCAGCGACTTAATGACCAACTCTAACAGTTATCAGGGGCACAAGGTCATTAAGATAGGCTCTATTAACTCCTTCTGGAAAACTGTTCAGGATTCTGTTAAAGTGAAGGACCAGGCTTTATCTAAAGCACGTCTGGAGGCCAAAAATAAACTGGATGAGGCGCAGGCAAACATCCAGGACCAGGAAAAGCAGATACTGGCGCTAAAGGAAGAAAGCGCTCAGAAAGACCTGGAGGTACAAAGAAGCGCCAGTATTTCGGTACTGGGTCTTTATGTGGAGAAGCAAACCTATGCCATCATCAACACCATCATCATCATAGCCTTGCTCATCCTGCTGGCCGTGATTTTCCTGCAGTATAAGAGCAGCAGAAAAGTTACGGTAGAAAAGCAGCGCGCTTACGACGAGATCGACCAGGAGTTTAATGAGTATAAGAAGTCGGCTCGCGAGAAAGAGCTAAAGGTTAAACGCGAGCTGCAAACGGAAATGAACCGAGTGGAAGAGCTGAACCAGCAAATCGCTTCCCTTAAGAAACAGCCACAGGTATAGCCCCTGCAAAATTGTCTGTAACGCCTTTCAGAAGAGCGGCTTCCTGTACGGGAGGCCGCTCTTTTTTTACAGCCCCCTCACCGGCAGGCTTTTCTCCCTTAAGTAGCTATGCAAGAGGCCGGTTTCCCTCCACCCCCGGCACTCATCACTTCGTTTTATCATATATTTACTTCATATACTTAAGTGTAGAGGTTTGTCTGCAGCATTAGCCCCGCGCTAGCTCTTCCTCTGAAAAAAGCATGTGGATGTGTATTCAGACTTGTTCTAAAATATCTTCCGTGCGAAAAAATATATCTAGGCGCAGGTATTACTCATTAAAAAAATTCAATAAATTTAACAGCTAAACCAGCTGCATGTATCAATACAATTTGCCAAAACAGTACCTATGAGTTTCCGTTCGCCCCTGTTTTACAGCTCTATTGCCAGCAATAGCACAGATCTGGTGTCTGTGCTAGACGAGCAGGGCAATTACCTGTACGTTGGCACCTCCGGAGGAACTGTTCTGGGCTACGAAGCGACTGAACTGCTGGGTACCAGTGCCTTTGCCTACATACACCCCGAGGACAGGGAGCAGGCGGCAGATTGCCTGCAGGCTGCTCAGAACTGTGACAGCCTGCAGGCAAAGCCCCTTCGCTTCAGGGCAAAGGGCGGCGAGTGGCGCTGGCTGCAATGCACCGTAACAAACATGGTGGAGAACGAGGCTGTAGGTGGCTTTGTGACCAACTCCCGTGATATCACGGAAATTGTAGAGGCGGAGTACAACCGGGACTATCACCAGGCACATTACAAGGCGCTGTTCTTTGAGCACCCGGAGGCCGTGTTCACCCTCGACACCGCCGGATACCTACGGCAGATAAACAGGCATGTGCCTGACTTAACCGGGTACCCTGCGGCCGAGATCATCGGGAGCCACTTCCATAAGTTTGTCCTGCCAGCCGATACTCCTGTTGCCAACGAGGCTTTTTCCAGGGCTCTTTCCGGAGAGGCGCACACGGTTGAGGTTAGTATCTGGAGAGCGTCCAGCGGTGACCACAGAGCGCTGAGCGTAACGCTGGTGCCCGTGCTGTTGAGAGGCGAGGTAACGGCAATCCACGGTATCGCCAGAGACATCACAGAGACAAAACAGGCGCAACGGCTTGTTCAAGAGCAGACAGAGCAGCTGAATAACATCATCAACAGTATACCGGAACCTTTTTTTGCCCTAGACAGCGCATGGCGCTATACTTTCGCCAACGAACATTATGCTGCATTCACAGGCAGAAAGCGGCATGAGCTGATCGGAAAAGTTATTCGGGAACTGCAGCCACTACCTCACCCGGGAGAGTTCTACACCAAATGTGAGGAGGTGATGGCTCAAAAAGAGACCCTTTGCTTTGAGCATTCTTACACCAAAGATAACCAGCAGCACACGCTACACTTTGCCATTTTCCCGACAAATGACGGGGTTGCCGTTCATTTTTCAGACATTACGATGCAGAAGGTAACGCAACAAGAGCTGGAAAAACTCTCGCTTGTAGCCAGCAAGACCATCAACGGTGTGGTGATCCTGGACCCGGAGGGGCGCATTGAGTGGGTGAACGACGGCTTTCATAAAGTAACCGGCTATACCCGGGAAGAGGCAACAGGCAAAACACCTGGCGCACTGCTCCAGGGCCCCGAAACAAGCAAAGAGACAGCCAGCCGCATTCTGGAAAACTACCGGAAAAGGGTACATTTTAAGGAAGAGATCCTCAACTACAAAAAGAGTGGCGAAAGGTACTGGGTTTGCATTGATGTTACCCCGATCTTCGACAGCAACGGAGAACTTGTCAACTACATTGCCATACAGACGGACATTACAGAAAAGAAAGCGGCGGAGGCGGAGTTGGTTAAAATGGCGGACGACCTGTACAAGCACAACCTGCACATGCAGCAGTTCACCTACATTGTCTCCCATAACCTCCGGGCCCCTGTCGCCAACGCACTGGGTCTGGCAAACCTGGCAAAAAGAATTGGCAAGGATGCCCCGGCTTATGACGGTGTACTGGACAGGCTACAAACCTCGGTGGCGCAGCTCGATCATGTCATTAAAGACATCAGCAACATACTAAGACTGCGCGACTCCTACCGTAATGCCACACGGGAGGAAGTTAGTCTGGCACAGGTGCTGCAGGAGGTACTACAGAATTTTGAGGAGGAGATCCGCACCAAGGACGTGAAAGTTAGTCTTGAGGTAGACCAGGACTTTGCCCTGCCTTCCAGCAAGGCCTACCTCTACAGCATTTTTTACAACCTGGTCTCCAATGCGATAAAGTACAGGTCCCTGGACAGAAGACTGGAGCTGCAAATTTTGGCAGAAAAAGACAGGCGCGGCTATGTGGTATCGGTAGGCGACAACGGCCTGGGGATGGACATGCACCTGGTGCAACACCAGCTCTTTAAGCTGTACAAACGCTTCCACCCCAACATGCCGGGCAAAGGCATAGGCCTTTTTTTAGTAAAGACACAGGTAGAAGCCATAGGCGGAAAGATCACAGTGGATAGTGCACCGGGCATCGGCACAACATTTAAAATTTATTTAGGAGCAAAGCACCATGTATAAGAAGGCATTTATAGTGGACGATGACGAGATCAGTATCTTTCTGGCGGAAGCCACTTTAGAGGTGGAAAGCCTGGCCACCGACATACAGGGTTTCCCGGATGCAAAACAAGCCCTGGACACCCTGATCACTCTTCTGCAAAACCAGCCGGATAACGTACCGGAGCTGATCCTGCTGGACCTGAACATGCCCCTGCTCAGTGGCTGGGATTTTCTGAACGCGCTTGCCCCTTACGAGGAACAGCTTGCAAACAGGTGCCGCATCTACATTCTGACCTCGTCGGTGGACAAGCAGGAAATACAGAAGGCGCAGGATTACAACCTGGTAACAGGGTTTCTGCAGAAGCCCCTGGAGGATGAGGCGCTGGAAAAGCTAAAGAAGGGAATGTAGGTTTTACGCGTAACTCAGGCTTCCTGCTTCTCAAGGTTGAACAGTGCGCTTAGCCCCTGCAACAGCGCCTCCGACTCCCCGCGCAGGCAGGCAGACTTGAGCTCCAGCGCAGGCAGCTTCACGATCTTGTTCACAATGTTCTTCGTAATGGCCTCCACCAGCTCTTTCTCGTCGGCATTGAGCTTTTTTAAGTAACGGGCAATCTCCTGCTGACGGATCTCCTCCAGGCGGTTCTTGAACTGCTGGATAGAAGGTGACATGCCCATTTCGCGCGTCCAGGTATGGAACTCTGCCATAGCCGCTGCAATAATGGCCTTCACCTGCGGGATGGCAGCCAAACGCATCTCCAGAGCCTCTGTGGCCTTGTTGCGGATATTGTCGATGTTGTACACCTGCACCCCTTCCAGCGTTTCCAGGTCACTATCGATGCTGCGCGGCATGGAAAGGTCCAGGAAGAACTTTGGCGACCTTACCCCCTGCTGCTCGATCTCGCTCTTCCCAATGAAAAAGCAGTCGCCGGGCACGGACGAGATCACCACGTCGGCCAGCTCAATCTCCTCCCACACGTTTTCCCAGTATACCGCCGTGGCATTCGTGTTTCGGGCCAGTTCCAGCGCCTTGTGGTGGGTTCTGTTCGCAATAATGATGTTGTTGATGTCTGACTTCTGGAAATTGTCGCACACATTCGCTCCGATCTCCCCTACCCCGATCATCAGCACCCGCGGGTTCAGCATGCCTCGGGTCAGCTCCTCCACCATTTCCACGGTGGCATAAGAAACCGAGGCGGCCCCATCAAAGAAAGCCGTCTCATTGACCACCTGCTTGTTGGTGTAGAAGATCGTGTGCAGTAACCGGTGCAGAAAAGGACCGACCATGTCGGCATCGGCAGCCCACTGGTAGGCTTTCTTCACCTGGTTCAGGATCTGCATATCCCCGACCACCTGCGACTCCAGCCCCAGCGCTACGTAGAAAAGGTGCTGCACGGCCTTCTGGTGATTTGTGATAGACTGGAAGTACTCTGAGACAGCCCTGGTAGCAATAAAGCCTTTTTCAATGGCGATCAGTTTTGTAATCTCACGCGCGTAATCCTGCGCAGCAGTATAGTATACCTCTGTGCGGTTGCAGGTAGAGAGCACCAACACATCCGTGGCACCGGTAAACTCCTTTATCTTATCGAGCAGGTTTTTACAGGCAATCTCGTTCAGAGACACTGCTTCCCGGACAGCGATTGGGGCATTCTTATACGACAGCGTAAGTACTTTGAACTGGTTCTGCATCTTCTTTCTCAGGTTACGCTACAAAGTTGGCAAAACTGCCGCAGGAGAAATATGACTTTTGTCACTTTAGCAGGAGACATATATCACATTTACCCCCGTAAGTAAAAAAGGATCAAGCCTTAAGACCTAAGCAGGCACACCGACGCCTAATTGCGCATGCGGGCCAGCTTGTCGGCGTTCAGGATCGTAATCTTGCTGCCACGGGTATCGATCAGCTTTTCGTCCTTGAAATCGGCCAGGGTACGGATCACAGTCTCCTTCGACGCCCCCACAATACTGGCCAGGTCCTCGCGGGTGATGGTGACCTGCGTTTGTGCGCTCTCCTGGTTGTCAAACTGCTTCTCTACGAGCAGCAAAGCTTCCGCCACACGCTTGCGAACAGAGTTGTAGGCCAGTTTAAGCAGGCGCTCTTCCCGGTCCGCCAGGTTATCAGAAAGTATTTTGATGAACTTGTTGGCAATGTCGCGGTTGCGGTACAGCAACGAGAAGAAATCCTCTTTCGGGATGATGTATACCTCCGAGTCCTCGAGGGCGGTGGCCGTTTCGCGGTAGGCGTTCTCCTCCAGCAGGTCCAGGTAACCGATAAAATCCCCCTCCTTGTACAGGTTGGTGATGTACTCACGCCCCTCCTCGTTGGTCTTGTAGGTCTTGACTTTGCCCTTGCTCAGGAAATACAGGTAGTTGGGCCTGTTGCCCTCCAGAAAGAGGATGTGCTTTTTCCTGAACACCGTCACCTTGCGGTCCTCCGAGATCAGCCTGTTCAGCTCCTCATAGCCTTTGGCCTCCTCGATGAAGTTGTCAAGGCCCTCTACATTCCGCTGAAACTCAGAGCGCAGTATCTCGTTCTTCTTCAGGCGCATCTCCACGGCGTCCAGCAGTTCCAGGTCATCAAACGGCTTGGTCAGGTAATCGTCGGCCCCCAGGTTCATCCCTTTCCGGAAGTCCTCTTTCTCTGATTTGGCGGTCAGGAAAATAAACGGGATGCCCGACGTGGCCGTGTTCTTGCTGAGCATGTGCAGCACACCGTACCCATCCAGCTGCGGCATCATGATGTCGCAGATGATCAGGTCCGGTTTCTCCTGCTTGGCCAGCTCCACACCCACTTTGCCGTTTTCGGCCTCTACCACGCTGTAGTTAGCCAGCGACAGAATTTCAGCCGTGTTTTCGCGGATCTCCTGGTTGTCTTCAATGAGCAATATTTTCTTCATGCCTGAGTTATTTTTGGCAGTGCAATAGTGAATGTAGTGCCTTGGTTTAGTTCGCTTTGGTAATCAATGGTACCATCCATTATCTCGACGTACCTCTTCACGATGTTCAGCCCCAGTCCTGTACCCTGTATGTTGGTGACATTCTGGGCACGGAAGAAAGGCGTGAAAAGATGCGTCTGGTCAGCCTTCGGGATACCGATTCCCTCGTCCTGAACAATTATCTTTATCTCTGCTGTGGTGGCCTCTGTTGTAAGCTGTATACGGGCCTCCTCCGCAGAGTACTTGCTACCGTTGGAGAGCAGGTTGAGCAGGATGTTCTTAAGCAATTGCTTATCCAGGGTAATCGTGTCCTCTTCACCGAAGTGCCTGTACTCAATCCGTTGCCCCGGCTTTAGAAAGCCCTGCATTTCATCCACCACTTCACGGGTAAAGGCTACCAGGTTAAAAGTGGAAGGCACATTGTAGATCTTCCCCTCCTCGATACGGCTGATGGACAGGAAGTCGTTCAGGATCGTGGTCAGGTTGCTCACGGCCGACTTGATGCGCTCCACATGCTTTTGCCTTTTCTCGTCATCCTCCGTGGCTTTGTACTTGCCGATCAGGGAGGCTGAGGAAAGCACGGTGCTGAGTGGCGTGCGGAACTCATGCGAGGCGATCGTCACAAACCGTGATTTCAGCTCGTGCAGCTCCTTTTCCTTCTGCAGCGCCTTCCGGATCTCCTGCTGCGCCTCGTACAGGCTCCTGTTGGTGTCCTCCAGCTTCCGCACAGCCTCCCCCAGCTCCTGGGTGCGCTCCACCACACGCTGTTCCAGCTCTGCATTCAGCTTCTGAATTTCGCCAAGGCTTTTGGCGTGCTCGATGCTGTAGCGGATGGATCGCTCCAGGTCATAGGGGTTGAAGGTGCCCTTTACAAGGTAATCCTGCGCGCCGGCCCGCATGGCCTTCTCGTCTGTTTCCCTATCGCTTTGCCCGGTCAGCAGGATAAAGGGCGCCGTGACGCCTTCATTTACCGATCGGGTAATGAGCTCCAGGCCGTCATGTGCCCCCAGCCGGAAATCCACCAGGTATACATCATGCCTTCTTTCATTGATTATCTCCAGTGCCTGGTTGAAGGAAGAGGCCCACTCCAGCGAATAGTTACGCCCGGGGATATCGTCCATGATGTCCCGCGTGATGATGAAATCATCCTCGTCGTCGTCTATCAGCAGTACTCTTATTTTATCGGGCATAAAAGTTGGGTGAAAGGGGCTACAGGCAGGCAAAGCCAATGTACAGCACCGCCTGCTCTTTAACGGTTAAGGTTTAGGGAGCTCTACTATTTCGAACCAGTACTTGCTCAGGGTTTTCATCACATCTACCAGCGAGGCAAAGGTAACCGGCTTGGCAATGAAGGAGCTAACGCCCAGGTCGTAGGTGCGCAGAATGTCCTCCTCCGCCTTGGAGGTCGTCAGCACCACCACCGGAATCACGCGCAGGTGCTCATCGGACTTGATCTCTTTCAGCGCCTCACGGCCATCTTTTTTCGGCATGTTGAGGTCCAGCAGAATGAGGCCCGGCGTCGGGTACTTGTCCTTGTCCTCGAACTTACCGCGGTTGTGCAGGTAGTCGATCAGCTCCTCTCCGTTTTCCACGAACTGGATCTGGTTGGTCAGGCGGCTTTCTTCCAGCGCCTCCTTTACCAGCATGCGGTCTTCCGCATCGTCATCGGCAATCAGTATGATGATCGGCCTTTTAGTAGATTGCATTAGTCTATGTTTTGTTCCTGAATGTGTTTCACGGCAAGCGTTACGATGAACTCAGTGCCTACGCCTGGCTGGCTGCGGGCGGTAATGTCGCCCCCGTGCCGCACAGCGATCTTACGGCAAATGGCCAGCCCCACACCGGAGCCTTCATACTTCTGCCCCTCCAGGCGCTGAAAGATATTAAAGATCCGGTCCAGGTACTTCTCATCGAAGCCTATGCCGTTGTCTGCGATATGGATCTCCACAAACTCATCGCCGGGGGTAGCCGTAAGGTGCGCCTGCCGCTGCAAGTGCTTCGCAAAGATACGAACAATCGGCTTCTCATTCTCCTTTCGAAATTTGATGGCGTTGCTGACCAGGTTCTGGAACAACTGCCGTATCTGGGTTGGTTCCGCGTCGATCTCGGGCAAGGGGGAACGCTGGACCTCGGCACCGGTGCGCTCAATGGCCACCTCCAGGTCCGACAGCACCTCCGTCAGGACCTTATCCAGACTTACTTTTACAAAAGGTTTGGACTTGCTTGTGACGCGGGAGAAGCTCAGCAGGTCGTTGATCAGGTTCTGCATACGCGAAGCGGCGTTCAGCATACGGTCCACGTAATCTTTCCCCTGCTCACTCAGGTTCTCGTATTCTTTGATCTTCAGGCGATCGCCAAAGGCCTGTATCTTGCGCAGCGGCTCCTGCAAATCATGCGACGATACGTAGGCAAAGTCCTGCAGCTCCCGGTTGCTGCGCTCCAGCTCAGCGGCATAGCGCCGAAGCCTTTCTTCACTAATCTTCTGTTGGGTAATGTCGTGGATGAAGCCGGTGTATACCTTGCGGTCTTCCAGTTTCACTTCACTGATGCTCAGGTATAACGGAAAGATTGTTCCATCCTTTTTGAGCCCCGTCACCTCACGTCCGATCCCGATGATGCGCTTCTCCCCCGTCTCATGGTAATGGTACATGTAGTTGTCGTGCAGGCTGCGGTCCGGCTCCGGCATCAGGACATTAATCTTTTTACCGATCAGTTCATGCTCCTCATACCCGAAAAGTCTGGCGGCCGATGGGTTCACCATTTCAATAATCCCCCTGGTATCAATGGTGATGATGCCGTCCACCGCTGTCTGAATGATGGAGTTGATCTTGCTTTCACTTTCACGCAAGGCAGCCTCCGTCTTTTTCAGCTCCGTGATGTCGTGCACAATGCCGGTAAAGATCTGCTTGTCGCCATGCAGCTTCACCTCGCTTATACTCAGCCGGAAGGGAAACACGGTGCCGTTCTTTTTCTTACCCAGCACTTCGCGTCCGATCCCGATGATTTTACCAACACCAGTGCGGTGATAGTTCTCGATGTAGCCATCGTGCAGGCTGTGGTCCGGCTCCGGCATCAGGATGTTTACATTTTGTCCGATCATTTCCTCGGGCTCGTACCCGAAAATATGGGCAGCGGCAGGGTTCACGGTCTCCATGATTCCCTTGCTGTCGATCGTGATGATGCCGTCGATGGCCGTATCGATGATTGCTTTCAGGCGCGACCTGTTGTCAAAGTTCTGATGCTGTTGTATGTCTGAGGTTTCTTCCAAGACTAAAGCTTTTCTTAAATATAATTATCTCTGAAACAATAGTCAAAGATAGTACATAATCCTCAAGTTAACCTGCCGGCGGCATTTATCACAGCACTTCCCATAGCGATACGTCTTGCTGGCAGAAAAACCGTAATAGAGTTAACTTAGCAAAGCCTGATTCACTTAAAAAGACCTGCTTATGAAGCCATATTCCTACTCATCACCCCTATCTGCCTACGAAGTGGCTGCCATTCAGGAGCTTGGCATGTGGCAGGGCCAGATGCTGCGCAGCCCCTCTTTTACAAACAGGCTTGCCAGCAAGGCACAGAAAAAGCTGAATAGTTACATCCCCGAGAAGATACACCATGCCATCACCACCACAATCAAGCAGATGGTGCGCGCGGTGCTTTTCGGGGCTGGCATGACCACGCGCGAACCACTACCTAACGCAACACTGCAACTAAGCGAGTCGCTGGTGCGCGAGCGCATCCGCTTTTACCAGAGAACTGCGGCGGCAGAAGGAGGCGTGACCGGCGCAGGCGGCATCCTGCTGGGGCTGGCGGACTTCCCGCTGCTGCTGGGCCTGAAGCTGAAAATGTTGTTTGAGATCGCAGCCCTGTATGGCTACGCGGTAGAGGACTACCGGGAGCGCGTGTACCTGCTGCACATCTTCCAGCTCGCCTTCAGCAGCCAGGAACGGCGCAGGCAGGTATACCTACAAATGGTAGACTGGGAAGCGCAAAAGGAAAGCCTGCCCGAAGACATTCACCTCTTCGACTGGCGAAGCTTTCAGCAGGAGTACCGCGACTACATCGACCTGGCGAAAATGGCCCAGCTGATTCCCCTGATCGGCGCCCCGGTAGGTGCCGTAGTGAATTACAGATTGGTCAAGAAACTGGGCACCTTCGCCATGAACGCCTACCGCATGCGCTGGCTGGAGCAGCACAGGAAGCAAATCTGATGTACCGGGACGTCAGGGAAAGTTGCAGAGGTAGAAGTAAACTCCTGCCCTCCCCGATCCCTTACCATATCTTTACTGCCTAATGCCACTTGGCCATATGCTCTGCATGCGTTTGTAGGTAAGCTCCCGGTTTATAGAACTTGTCATAGAACTCCAGGTCCAGGTGGTGCGCCTGCAGGTAGGTCAGCACAAAAATAGAAGGGACTGTACCCGGAAACTTGCCAAAGGTATCGTACACATACTGCGCCTGCAGCGCCACACACTCCCGGAACTCCTCGCTATGCACCTCG
>JAJLKL010000091.1:0-13352 GCA_033838975.1 Hymenobacteraceae bacterium
GCGTACAGGTTCTTGAACTGCGCCTCATTTTCTGAGGAACCATACTCTGGTACCCATGCCCAGCCAATCGTAAACTTATGGAAGCGCAGCATATCCATCACCCCTACAGCAGGCAACGCTACTTTCGCCAGCTCAGGACGCTGTGTCATGAAGGCACCCACCAACAGGCCGCCGTTAGAACCACCGGCCACAGCCAACTTCTCCGAGGAAGTATAGTTCTGGTCGATCAGGTACTCGGCAGCGGCAATAAAGTCGTCGAACACGTTCTGCTTGTTTGGCGTCATACCGGCCTTGTGCCACTCCTCGCCGTACTCGCCGCCGCCACGCAGGTTCGGCATGGCGTACACACCGCCATTCTCCAGCCACAGCATGTTGGCAATGCTGAAGCTTGGCGTAAGCGAAATGTTAAAGCCCCCGTAGGCGTACAGGTAGGTCGGGTTGTTGCCGTCCAGCTTCAGGCCTTTCTTGTGCACGATGAACATCGGTACTTTAGTGCCATCCTTAGAGGTATAAAACACCTGCTTCGTCTCAAAGGCATCCGTGTTCACGTTCACCTCCGTTTTGCGGAACTGCGTTACCTTATTATTCGGGATGTCATAGCGGTAAATGGTTGGCGGATACGTGAAGGATGTGAAGGTGAAGAACACTTCCTGGTCTTCCTTCTCCCCGTTAAAGCCGCTCACAGTGCCCAGCGTCGGCAACTGCACCTCATTCAGCTGCTTTCCGTTCTGGTCGTACACCACTACCTGGCTGGTCGCATCTTTCATGTAGGTAACAATGATGCGGCTTCCCACTGAAGATACACCCTGGATCACCTTGTCCGACTGCGGCACCACTGTTTTCCAGTTCTGCTCCTGCGGCTTCTTCGGGTCCAGCATTACCAGGCGGTAGCGTGGCGCATTTTTGTTGGTCAGCACCAGTAGCTTGTCCCCGAAGCTATCCACCACTCTGTACTCGCTCTCAAAGTTGTCTATGATCGGCTTGATGGTAGATTTAGGGTCTTTCAGGTCCTTGTAGTACAAAGCGTTGGCTCCGCTGGCGCCCTCAGATGCGTTTAGGATCAGGAAGCGCTCATCATCTGTGGTCTGGCCATAGAAGTTGCGCAGCGGGTGCTGCTTGTCCTCATACACCAGTTGGTCCTGGCTCTGTGGCGTACCTATTTTGTGGTAATATACCTTGTGGTACTCGTTCTTATTGGCCAGTTTGTTACCCTCGGTTGGGGCATCGTAGCGGCTGTAGAAAAAACCGTCCTTGTACCAGCTCGGGCCGGAGAACTTCACCCAATCTAGTTGGTCGTCCAGTTTCTTACCTGAGGCGTCCATTACATGATAAGTGTTCCAGTCAGAGCCACCGCTGGAAGTACCGTAGGCGATGTACTTTCCGTCTTTGGAGAACTCAAGGGCCGTCAGGGCCACGGTGCCGTCGCTGCTCAGCTTGTTCGGGTCGAAGAACACTTTTGGCTCTGCCTCCAGGCTTTCCTGCACATACAGCACGCTTTGGTTCTGCAGGCCGTCATTCTTGAAGAAGTAGTACTTGCCGCCCTCTTTGAAAGGGGCTCCGTACTTAGGGTAGTTCCAGATCTCGGTCAGGCGGTTCTTGATCTGGTCACGGAAGTCAATGTCATTCAGGTAGCCAAAGGTAACCTCGTTCTGTTCCTCAATCCACTCGTCCACTTCCTCGGTATGGGTTTCCAGCCAACGGTAAGGGTCCGCCACCTGGGTGCCGAAGTAATTGTCTACCTGGTCTACTTTCTTTGTTTCAGGGTAATCTAATGCTGTCTCAGCCGATGCGGCTGCACTTGTCGTTTCTGTTGTCATGCCTGTGGCAGTTGTCTCGGTTTGGGTTGATGTGCAAGCCGACGCAGCCGTTAAGCCGCCGGCCAGCAGTATTACTGTTGTTTTTCTCATAAGGGCTTAGCCTGTTTGTTAAAGATTTCCGGAATAATAAGACCTAATATACGACTATAAGAGCAAATCCTGTACCAGCACCGGGCACCACAGCCTGCTTATGCCTTATAATCAAACAATTGCCTTTCAAAAATTTCCTGTGTCCCAACCTGTACAAGCGATCGGTTTAGTTAGTACTTTTGGCCGCTTTTTTACCCGATCAGCAGCTAAAAGTTGCTTTTGCAAGTATAAAAGGTTTGAAAAAAGCCGCATAGAACTTATGATCAACGAACTGGAAGACGAGAAGCTGCTGCAGAAATTTGAACAGATAGCCGACAGACTATCAGATAAAGGATACGCCATTATCGACAACTTCCTGGAGCCGGAAGAGGTGCGCAACCTGCTGGAGGTACTGCAACACCATCAGGAGCAGGGCACTTTCAAGAAAGCAGGTATAGGCTCCTCTGACCAGTACCAGGTGGATAAGCAGGTGCGCGGCGACTATATCCGCTGGATTGAGCCCTCACAGGCACTGCCACCAACGCAGGTGTTCCTGGACCGCATGCACGAGGTGATGCGCTACATCAACCGTACCTGTTTTCTGGGGCTGAAGGATTTCGAGTTCCACTTCACGGTGTACCCTCCCGGCACTGTGTACCAGCGCCACATCGACCAGTTCCAGACAAATGACCACCGCCGCCTGTCCTTTATCTGCTACTTAAATGAAGACTGGAAGCCGGAGCACGGCGGGAACCTACGCTTATACCTGCCGCAGGAGGATGGCTCTGAGGAAGAGGTGGATATTTTGCCCATTGCCGGTCGCCTGGCCTGTTTCCGCGCCGACCTGATCCCGCATGAGGTCCTGGCCGCTACTCGCCACCGCTACAGCCTCACCGGCTGGATGCTGGACCAGCTGAATGAGCTGACGTTTTTGTAACAGACGAAGGACATTGTGACAAAGGACAAAAGAGTATTTTTAAGTCCTTTGTCTTTCGTCAAACAGTCTTTTGTCAAGAAATCACTGCCCAAAATTGATTTCTGTGCTGTCGCCGATGTTCAGGCTGTGGCTAAAGCCCTTGAAGGAAGCGTCGCTGCCAATAATAGAGTCATTCATGACGGCAAAACGCAGCTCAGAGAATGACCCGATGATGGAGTTGCTCAGGATAGAGTTGGTGATGGTGGTGTTATCCCCGATGGCCACATTGGGACCGATGATAGAGTTAGTAAGCGTGCAGTCTTCCCCTATACTTACCGGAGGGACGATGATACAGCCCGGGCAGAGCTGGCTGTAGTCGCGGTCCCGGAACTTTGGCCGGGCCAGTAAGGTGGCGTTTGCCTGCAGCAGTGTTTCCTTGCGGCCACAGTCGAACCAATGGTCCACGCTCCAGGGCACCATTTTCTCCCCCTGCTTGATCATATGCATCAGCGCGTCCGTCAGGTGGTACTCGCCCTGCGTGCGCAGGTCCTCGGTAATGATATGCTCCAGCGAAGCGATCAGCTTTTTGGGATGGGTGATTTTATAGAGCCCCACCAGCGCGAAGTTTGACTTCGGGATCTTAGGCTTCTCCACTACCTTCACCACGAACTCATCACGGCCCATCTCCGTCACGCCGAACAAGGATGGCTTGGCTACTTTCTTTATACCCAGCACAGAGTAAGGCGCCTCAATGATGGCCTGCAGATCCACATCCACAATGGCGTCCCCAAGCATGATCAGCACGCTGTCCTCCTGCTCATAGGTGTGGCGCGCCACCCAGAGGGCGTGGCCAAGCCCCTCGCGTGGCTCCTGCACCACAAACTCCGGGTTTAGCTGCGGGTACTTACGGCGCACATAACGTTCCACCTTCTCCCCCAGATAGCCAATGATGAAGACAAAGTCATTGATACCCGCCTCCAGCAGTTTATCAATGATATGCCCTAGTATAGTCTTGTCCGCCACCGGCACCAGCGACTTAGGCTGCGTGTGGGTGTGCGGCCGAAGCTTGGAACCAACGCCTGCTACGGGTATAATTGCTTTCATACACTATACTTTTCCTGCAATATATTAATTTTTACCTATAAAATATACCTCCAGCCGCATTTTCTCCTGTTAACTAATTGTTATCCAACCGGTGTTACGGCTACCTCTACATAGGGAACCAGCCGGTGACACAAAGAGGCTCTATATATAAAACGGCTAATTTTTTCAGTTTTGTTGCCCCCATAAAACGAGGTATTCTTAAATTCGTACTCATATCGCCTGAACAGGCAACCTGTAACGTATATAACATCACACGAAAAATTACTCATGAAAAAACTGTTTTTTTACCTGATTGGCTTTGTCATACTTGCGTCGCAGTCTTCCTGCGGCTATAACACCATGGTGCAGAAAGATGAGACGGTGGAGTCGCAGTGGGCGAACGTGCAGAATGCTTACCAGCGCCGCGCTGACCTGGTGCCGAACCTGGTGAATACCGTGAAAGGAGCCGCAGACTTTGAGCGTGGTACCCTTACCGATGTCATTGAAGCCCGCGCCAAGGCAACAAGTGTGAACATCAGCCCGGACAACCTGACACCGGAGAACATCCAGCGCTTTCAGCAGGCGCAGGGCGAGCTGAGCGGTGCACTGAGCAGACTACTGGTCTCCGTAGAGCGCTACCCGGAGCTGAAAGCAAACCAGAACTTCCTGGAGCTGCAGGCCCAGCTGGAGGGAACGGAGAACCGTATTTCGGTAGAGCGCCGCAAGTTCAACGAGGCCGTGCAGGATTATAACTCCTACATCCGCTCTTTCCCGCGCAACCTGGTGGCCGGCATGTTCGACTTTGAGAAGAAGGGCTACTTTGAGGCTGAGGCCAGTGCACAGCAGGCGCCTACTGTCGAGTTTTAATTTCTGGTTGCCGGCTTTCGTATGTTTTAAGAACACAACAAGCTGGCAACTAACCACCATACATCAAGCTTATGCCTAAAGATACCATCACACCAGCTGACGAAAAAACTATCATGGCCGCCATCAAAGAGGCGGAGCTGAACACCTCGGGGGAAATCCGGGTGCACGTGGAGAGCAACTGCGAGGGCGACGTGCTGGACCGTGCCACAGAAGTGTTTGCCGAGCTGCACATGCACCAGACAAAGCTGCGAAACGGCGTGCTGTTTTATGTGGCGCTGGAAGACCATCAGTTTGCTGTGCTGGGCGATGCGGGCATCAACGCCACCGTACCGGATCATTTCTGGGAAGACATCACAGCTGAGGTGGTGAAATACTTCAAACAGAAGAAATACGCCGAAGGCTTATCGCGAGGCATTAAAATGGCCGGAGAGCAGCTAAAGGCCCACTTCCCATACGACCCGAAAGGCGACATCAACGAACTGAGCGACGATATTTCGTTCGGCGACTAAACCATCCACATGAAGCACTCAATTCTCTTCTTATACCTTCTGTTTCTTAGTATCACCGCTGTTGGGCAGAACGGGGATTTCCCGCCAAGGCCAACGCCGCCGCGCCTTGTAAATGACCTGGCCAATATGCTGAGCCCGCAGGAAGAGCAGGCACTGGAGCAGAAGCTGGTAAATTACAACGACACCACCTCTACCCAGATTGCCATTGTTACCCTGACCTCTATAGGGGGGTACGATGCAAACCAGTATGCCGCTGAGTTGGGGGAACGCTGGGGCGTAGGCTCCCGCGAAAACGACAACGGCCTGATCATACTGGTAGCCAAGAACGAACGCACGGTGGCAATCCAAACAGGCTACGGCATGGAAGCCTATGTGCCGGATGCCCTGGCCAAGCGTATTACGGAGCGCACCCTCAAGCCAAATTTTCAGCAGGGGGAGTATTATAAAGGGCTGGATGAAGCCACCAGCCTCATCATCAGCCTGGCCAGCGGAGCCTACCAGGCTGACCCGCAGCAGGAGGGGCGGGAAGGAGAGTCCGGTCCTTCGCTCATCTTCATCATCATTATCGTGATCCTGGTCGTTTTCATCCTTTCCAGAATGGGGGGCGGCCGTGGCGGCAGAGGCGGCGGCGGACGCTATGCCCGCACCATTGGCGGCCCGATCCTGGGGCCCGGCGCCTTTGGCACTTTCCGCACCGGGGGCGGCGTCTTCGGTAGCGGTGGCGGATTTGGCGGGGGCGGTGGCTTCGGCGGCTTCGGCGGAGGCTCCTTTGGGGGAGGCGGCGCCAGCAGCCGCTGGTAGGATAGGGCCTGCTATACTTACAAAACAAACGCGGTCGGGCTGGGATGTTATACTCTCCCAGCCCGACCGCTTTTGTTTTCATGCTCCTCAAAAGGCGTTAACCGTCACAACCATGTAAATGGCGCTCAGTATGGTTAAGCCTGCCCCCAAGCCGGCTGCGGCTTTTCCCAGCCTGTGCTTCCGGGCCTGCTTTTGGTAGGCCTCCCGGTAAACCGGGTCTTTCAGCAGGTGGCTGTTCGGGTTGTAGTCTGACTCTATGTTGGGCGGAAGCGCGGCTACGGTAACCCCCGTTGCCAATCCTGCCACCGGATGGATGATGGTGGAACCCATGGTGGTCAAGAAAATGCCGCGGCCTTTGTAATAGGCTTTGGCGTCGCGCTTGGCCTGCAGGCGCATTTCGGCCACTTCCGTTATACTTGTCTCCTCATCGGTGTAGGTATGCGCTGCCAGTTGCACAGGCTCTGCCTGAGCGGTAAGCTTCAGTTGCGCCACCTGCTGCTTGGGTAATGCAAAGGAAGGGCCTTTGGTATCGCTAAAGTAGCGGTAGTGTACTGTGTCCACCCCAACGTGCAGAATCTTTCCTATCACCTGCTCTCCGCTTTTCATCACGATCACATCCTGCGCCATAACTGCCGTATACCCTACGCATGACAGCAGCACCAGTATCATTTTCACGTATCTCGCCATAACCAATAAGATGATGAAGTTCACAGCAGCCACATCAGGAGGTATTTTGTGCTGCTCCATATCCTTAAACGGGATTGGACAATATATGGATATAGATATTTAACATTCCGATAATACTATATCTGAAGATTCGCACCTTCTCATATAAACCGCCTCTGATGCGGCATGTTTTGTAATCATTTCGGTTCTTTTAGCGTTATAGGGCTTAACACTGCAAAAAGTAAGGCGCAGCGGAATGAGGATATTCGGAGATAGCATAAAGACCAAAGTAGTAGTAGGGTTTGGACTGGCCTTAAGCATCGTGATGCTTGCCATTTACCTGACCTACAGCAGTTTTACCCAACTCTTGCATTCAGTAGACGTGCTGTCGCAGCCTAATACCAAGCTGACGAAGCTGCAGCATACCCTGGCGACCATTTCCGCAGCCGAAAGTTCCATCCGTGCCTACACCCTAACCACCGAGGAGGCGCATTTCAGGTCTTACCTGGCGCACCTGGACACGATTCAGGGGCAGGTCGATACTTTGCAGCACCTCATGAGGCTTAATCCGGAGGAGCTGGCCCAGGTAGACTCGATGGCGGTGCTGCTGAACGCCAAGCAGGAAAGCCTGAAGAGGTACGTGGCCCTTAAGAAAGAGCAGAAAAACCACGTATATTCCGAGAAAGCCATGCGCCAGATCGCCTCCACAGTAGAGGAGCAGCCCCTGTCCACTACCATCAAGCAACGCACCACCACCACCATCTCGGACAGGCTGGCGCTGAAGGAGGCACAACAGGAGGCGCAGCAACAGGAAGAGCAGAAGGAGCAAAAGCGCGGGTTCCTGAGCAAACTCTTCTCCAAGAAAGAAGAAAAGCCGGAGCAGAAGCTTCCTCCGCCGGTACTGGTGCCAGAGCTCGACGTGTCGCAGGAGGTCAATGTCGACACCAGCGTTACAGCCACTCCCGCTGCCCCCTTAGCCAAGGTACGCCGCATCCTGCACAACGTACAGCGCGAGGCCGACCAGAAGGAGCAGGAGCTACGGGCAAAGGAACTGGCGCTACTGCAGCAGGACAAGCAGATCATGGACCAGATACGGCACATGATGTACCGGCTGGAGCAGCACGAGCAGGAGCAGTCTGAGCTGAACTCGGCCCAGGCCCGTGAGGTCGCCCAGAAAACCTCCCTGATCATGCTCGTGATCGGTATCACAGGCCTGGGCAGCGGGGTGGCTTTCATCCTGGTCATCCTGCGCGATATTACCCGCAGCAATAACTACAAGACCAAACTTATCCGGGCACGGAAAGAGGCTGTGCAGCTGGCGCGGGCAAAAGAGGCTTTTGTGGCCAACATGAGCCATGAGATGCGCACCCCGCTGAACGTGATCCTGGGCTTTACGCAGCAGATGCACCACACCCCGCTCCAGCCCCAGCAGAAGGAACACCTGCAGGCCATTAACAGCGCGGGGCAGCACCTGCTACACATTGTAAACGATGTGCTCGACCTCTCCAAGATCGAGGCGGGCAAGCTGCACATCAACCATACCACATTTAGCCTGCGGCAGCTGCTCACGGAGGTAGAGCAGGCATTTGTGCTCAAGGCAAAAAGCAAGGACATACATTTCTCCTGCCATGCCGATGCCAAGCTGCCGGACACGTTGCAGGGGGACCTGCTGCGTATCAAGCAGGTACTCTTCAACCTCATCGACAACGCCATCAAGTTCACGCACCAGGGCCAGGTGCAGGTGGCGGTAAAGCAGAAAAGCAAGCGCCGCCACCAGGTGGTGGTAGGTATAGAAATCTCCGACACAGGTATAGGTATACCTCAGGAGCGCATCCAGCATGTGTTCGGGGAGTTTAACCAGGCCGATGACTCCATCCTGCGCAGGTATGGCGGCACAGGTCTGGGGCTGTCCATCAGTAAGAAATTGGTGGAAATGCAGGGGGGTACCCTCTCCGTTAGTAGCGCGTACGGCAAGGGCACCACTTTCCTGATGGTGCTGCCACTGCAGACCGCGAAGGAGGAAATTGTGCAAACTGCACCGCCTGAAGCAGTACCATTACCGGCCGCTTTCGAAGGTATAACCGCCCTGGTTATAGACGATGACGCCTACAGCCGTACCCTGTGTAACCTGATCCTGAGCAGGTGGGGCATTAAGGTACACCTGGCTAACGACGGACAGGAAGCGCTGGACCTGGTACAGAAGCATAGCTTTGATGTAGTGCTGACGGACATCCAGCTACCCGGCATGAGCGGCAAGACCGTGGCGCGCAACATCCGCAAGGTTGATAAGCAGGTACCGATCATAGCGCTGACGGCCAACATCCTGAGCAATGAACATGACTTTTTTGCCAACACGGCCATCTCTGGCCACTTACTGAAGCCGTTTACGGAGCAGGAGCTACACCAAAAGATTGCCGAAGTATTGCCTACTGTACCCAGTGCCCTGCCACCGGTAACACACCAGGAGGCAGGGCCTGAGCAGCAGAACATGGAAATGCCGTACGACCTGAGCGAGATGCGCCTTTTTACCGGCCCTGACCAGGAGATGCTGGTTGCTGTGCTGGAGGTGATGCTGACAGATCAGCAGCAGAACCTTGCGCAGCTGAAAACTGAGGCCGAGGCTGAAAAGTGGGAGGCGGTTGCCAACACGGCACACAAAATGCTCACGGCTTTCAAGCACCTGCAGGCGCACACCGTAACGCCGCACCTGGAGCAACTGGAGCAGGTACTACACACCGGGGAGGCCGAAAACAAGACGTTGGCAGGGGCCGTAGAGCTGGCCATACAGCATGCAGGGCAGGTACTGGAGGCACTAGGACAGGAAGTAGCAGCTATCAAGGCTGCCACCACTCAGGCGGTGGAGCAGCGTTAAGCCTCTATATTATAAAGTTTTAGCTTGTTGTAAAGCGTTTTACGGTCTATGTTCAGCAGGCGGGCCGCTTTGGACTTGTTATACCTTACCCGCTCGAGCATGCTCAGGATCAGCTCCTTCTCGTTGCGTTCCTTTACGCTCTTCAGGTCTGTGTCCGGCGTTTCCGGCGCTGACAGCGGTGCCGCCGCAGCAATTTCCGGGCTTGCCGCCGCATCTACTGGCACAGGGGTGTGGTTGATGAGCTCGGATGGCAGTACCTGGGGCGTGATCAATTCTGTTTTGGTCAGCAGCACAGCCCTTTTAACCACATTTTTAAGCTCACGCAGGTTACCAGGCCAGCTATACTTTAACAACACCTCTTCGGCAGCGGCATCAAAGCCGGCTATACTTTTTTCCAGCTCCTGGTTCGCCTGCCGTAAAAAGTAGTCTGCAAACAGCAACACATCGCCGTCGCGCTCCCGCAGCGGCGATATACTTATTTTAAACTCGTTCAGGCGGTGGTAGAGGTCCTCTCTGAACTGCCCGCTTGCCACAGCCTTTACCAGGTCCTCGTTTGTAGCGGCAATCACCCGCACATCCACCTCCAGGTCCGTGGTACTGCCGATCTTTCTTACTTTCCGCTCCTGCAGGGCACGCAGCAGCTTCACCTGTATCTCGTAAGGCAGGTTACCGATCTCATCCAAAAATAAGGTTCCCCCTTCGGCTGCCTCAAACTGGCCCTGCTTATCTTTCATGGCACCTGTAAAGGCACCCTTCACATAGCCGAACAGCTCGCTCCCGGCCAGCTCTTTGGACAAGGCCCCGCAGTCTATGGCCACAAAGGGCTTCCCCTGCCGCTTGCTGTGCTCGTGTATCATACGCGCCACATACTCTTTGCCCGTGCCGCTTTCCCCCTCTATGATCACAGAGAGGTTGGTAGGGCCCACCAGGGAAATAAACTCTTCGATCTCGGAGGATTGTACGCTCTTGCCACGTACGAACTGTGCAGCGGGTGCAGCCGCTGTTACGGCACCTGCCGGCACCTCGGCTTTCTTGCTCAGGGCGTTCCTGATCACAAGCAGGGTCTCGTCGGGGTTGATGGGCTTGGTGATATACTCAAAGGCCCCCATCTTGATGGCCTTCACTGCTGTGCGGATGTCCGCATAGTGCGTCATCAATATCACAGGCACCTCTTCAGACAGCACCCGGATCTGCGTCAGCAGCTCCAGGCCGTCTTTGTCAGGCAAACGGAAATCTGTCAGGACCAGATCAAAGGATGCGGACTTGAGCAGGCGCAGGCCATCGTTGGCCGTGAAGGCTGTCTCCACCTCATACTGCTGCCTTTGCAAAAAGGTCTTCAGCATTAGGCAGAAAGCAGGGTCATCGTCTATTAAAAGTATTTTTGGCATAGTGTAGTACGGTAGCGAAGCTCATCTGAAAGACAATTTAAGCTACTCTGTAACGACAGAGAAGCCTTTATTGTTCGATTCCGCCCCCACACTTCCAACTTATGCCAGCCGGCACGATATTACCGGTACCGTTATGTTGATAACCAAGGGGTATAAAAACAGGAAAAGTCCCCGCGCCAACAGGGACTTTTCCTTACCTTATATATCTTATATATGAACGTCGCTTTCGCAGATTAGCTGGTTACTTTTTTACCAGTTTCATCGAAGCGAACCAATACAGGCTCCTGCTCGCCTTCTTTCAGGAACTGTACCTCATACAATACTTGCTCACCGTCTTCCGCAGGCTTTAGCTTGTATACTTCGCCAATCTGCCACTCCTTGTACTCATCGGTTACAACGGCAGCCTTAACAGCATCTGGAAGATCTTCCGGAGAGATTTTCTCCTTGTTCTGGCCCTGCTCCGCAGTCTGCGTTTGCTGGGCATTTTGTGTCGGGTTAGTCTGCGCCTGGGCATCCACCGCAGTGAAGCCTAACAGCGCGAAAGCCGCGACTAAAACACTCATCTTTTTCATGATCTGCTAATTATCGTGTTTAATTAACTTGGTTAGTTTGTTTAGTTTAGTTGTTCCTTATTGCTGATCGCCGGACTGCTCGCCAGTCTGCTCAGATTGCTCACCGGCTTTCTGCTCGTTGGCGATGGCTTTACCTTCCTCGTCGAAACGGCCCACGGCACGCTTGTTCTCCGCGTTGGTAAAGAAGATCTCATAAGTAGCTTTTGTTACCTGGGCACCGGCCTCCTGGCCCTGTGGGGCAGGGTTCACTTTATATACCTCAACTACGCGCCACTCCTTCAGGGCATCCGCCTGCAGTGCCTGCTTTACAGCTTCAGGCAACTCCTCCTCTGTGATCTGCTGTTTGTTAGCGTCCTGCTGAGGAGGAGTGGTCTGAGTCTGCTCTGTTTGTGGCCTCTGGCTAGAAGCGTTTGTGTTTGATTGGGCTTTGGCTTGAGTTGATATAATTCCGAAAGTTGCTATTGCGAATGCTATTACAGTTGCTTTTTTCATGGTCTGATAAGTTTAGTAACAATGTTGGTTTGTTTATGCCAGTCTACTATGAGAGAACCATGCCAAAAGCAAAAGCAAACATTATTCAACTGATTATCAGCTGCTTAAAAGGATATCTAAACTATTTCCACAAACTGTGGCAGCAGCTAAAGTGTAGAAAAACTCCACACTTTGTGGAGGGGAGCCACAAGGTGTACACCTGCACATGCCCCACTTGGGCAACAATTTATTCGTTTGCGGCTTAGGTATAAGTGAGCAGCAGGAGCCGGTGGGCTGGTTTCTGTTCCGTAAAATTGACTACCTTTATAACATGAGTGAACCACGCAAGAAACTGTTTCTGCTAGACGCACTAGCACTGATATACCGCGCCCACTTTGCCTTCAGCAAGAACCCGCGCATAAACTCTAAGGGACTGAACACGGGTGCCGCCCTCGGCTTTACCAACACACTGGTGGAGGTGCTGCAAAAGGAGAAGCCCACGCATATAGGGGTAGCCTTCGACTCAGCGGCCAAGACCTTCCGCCACGACAACTTCGCCGACTACAAGGCCAACCGCCAGGCACAGCCGGAGGATATCTCCATCGCCATACCTTACTGCAAGAAGATCGTGGAGGCCTTCAACATCCCGGTGCTGATCATGGACGGCTATGAGGCAGATGACATCATCGGCACGCTGGCCTGTAAGGCGGAGAAGGAAGGCTTTGATGTGTACATGATGACGCCCGACAAGGACTACTGCCAACTGGTAACAGACCACATCTTCCTGTACAAGCCTGCCTTTCTGGGCAATGCCGTTGAGGTATGGGATGTACAGAAGGTGCTGGAGAAGTGGGAAATTGAGCGTGTAGAGCAGGTTATTGACATTCTTGGTTTGCAGGGTGATGCCGTGGATAACATTCCGGGTATACCGGGTATCGGTGAGAAAACCGCAAAGACCCTGGTTCAGCGCTTCGGGTCTGTAGAGAACCTGATCGCCAACACAGAGCAGCTAAAAGGGAAGCAGAAGGAAAATGTGACCAACTTCGCCGATCAGGGAATCATGTCGAAGGAACTGGCCACCATTCACCGCGATGTGCCGATTGAGTTCAGTGCAGAAGCCCTGCACTATGACGGGCCGAATGAGGAGCAACTGACGGAGCTCTTCGCGGAGCTGGAGTTCAGGCAGCTGGCTCAGCGCGTACTGGGGCAGAGCCTGGCTGCCGCTACCACAGCCCTGCCTGCAGCAAAACCCGCTAAAAAAGGGAAAGCCGCAGCACAGGGCCAGACCTCCCTTTTCGACACTGCCGCGGAAACAGAGGAG
>JAJLKL010000092.1:0-2771 GCA_033838975.1 Hymenobacteraceae bacterium
TGCAAAGCCTCCACCTCCAGCACCTGCCGCTGAATCTCCGCCGGTCCGTAAGGTACAGGCGCATCCGCAACGGGTTTGGCCGCGCTGCAGCCGAGCAGGAAGAGCAAGCCGAGACAAGGTATAAGGCGTAAGGTATAGCGGTTGAGTAGGGGTTTGGTCATGGGTTGGTGGCGTGAGGTTTAATTATCCCAATTTACAAATACTTCTGATACAGGTTATACAGAATCAACTTCTCATCCTCAGTCAAAGGAGCATTTACATCTGTCTGGATAAAGTGGATCTTGAAAGCCCGCACTGCAGCCTCCGGGTTGCGCACATCATAGCCGATGATGCGAAGGGCATCAAGAGGATTGAAGTTCTCGGGCAGCACATATTTCGGCACGGTTTCCATCACTAGCAAAGGCGTAGCGTCTTTCTCTCCTCCTACTGGCACTTCACGCAGCACCTGTTCCTTCTCCAGCACATCCTCATCATACCACAAACCAAACCCATTGTCGGCCAGCGTCTTCCAGGGGAACAGCGGGCTAGGGTCTACTTTGCGGACTGGGGCGATGTCGGCATGGCCGATGAAGTTTTCGGTAGGTATACCGTGCTCTTTTTTGAGTTTGCCCAGCACAGCGATCAGGCTGGTGATCATCTCCTCAGGGAAAGGCTCGGAGCCGTTGTTGTCGAGTTCTATACCTATCGAGGAGGAGTTGAGGTCGGTGTTGTTGCCCCACTTGCTGTTGCCGCCGTGCCAGGCACGCATGTGGTCGTGTAACATCTGGTATACCTTGCCGTCCCGCCCGATCACGTAATGCGAGCTCACTTTGGTAGACGGCATGGTGAACGTTTTTAGGGTTTGCGCTGTGGAGTTCTGGGCCGTGTGGTGAATGACCACATAATTGGCTTTGCGCAGGTTAAAGTTGGTGGTACCTACCCAGTGGTCGCCCTGCGGGTATACGTGCTCGCCGGTTGGGGCCACAGGTATAGCCTGTAGGGATTTGGCGTAGGCTTTGGCCTGTTTTTTATAGGACTTGTTAGTGGCGGCATAGGGGTTTTGGGTGCAGCCCGTAAAGGCGGCGCAGCACAGCAGCAGGCTAAGTACCTGAAGGGAAAGACGCTTCATGTAATTTTTAACTTATGAAGTAAATATATAAATTCAAATCAAATTCGGAAGACGCCCCTAATATTGCTTTTATTTGCAGGAATTTAAAAAATTACCGCAAATAAAAATACATTACCCTGAATTCTGTTAAATTGCAGTGTATCTGATATCCAATTAACCTAATATCACTTTGAAACCTTATCACTACTTCTCGCTGGCCTTTGTGCTGTTGCTGATTTTCGGCGCAAACAACCTGCAAGGTCAGAGCAACAAAGCAAAATCCGGCAAGGCTGCCGCTAAGAAAGCGACGGCTGCCAGCTATACGCCGGGACGCGACGCTGATTTTCTGCAATATACCAACAGCCGCTGGGTCGACTCTGTTATGAAGTCACTCACGCCGGAGGAGCGCATTGCGCAGCTCATCATGATTCCGGTATACTCCAACAAGAACCAGGCGCACATCGACTCGATCAGCAATATCGTGAAGACCTACAAAGTGGGTGGCATGATCTTCTTCCAAGGCGGTCCGGTGCGACAGGCTAAAATGACCAACCGTTATCAGCAGGAAAGCAAAGTGCCGCTGATGATTTCCATCGACGGCGAGTGGGGACTTGCTATGCGCCTCGACAGCACCGTTCGCTTCCCTTACCAGATGGCACTGGGAGGTATAGACAACGAACTCCTGATTTATGAAATGGGCGCCGAGATTGCCCGCCAGTGCAAGCGACTAGGGGTACACGTGAATTTCGCCCCGACTGTGGACATCAACAACAACGCAAACAACCCGGTTATCGGTTTCCGCTCTTTCGGCGAGGAAAAGCATAACGTAGCCAGCAAGTCGCTGGCTTACATGAAAGGCATGCAGGACAACCACGTGCTAGCCAGTGCCAAGCACTTTCCGGGCCACGGCGACACCAACGTGGACTCGCACTACGGCCTGCCGCTCATCAACTTCTCCCGCATTCGTCTCGACTCCACGGAGCTGCACCCTTTCCGCGCGCTGATGGACAAAGGGCTGGGCAGCGTGATGGTGGCGCATATGAACATCCCTGTGCTGGACAACACGCCAAATCTGGCCTCTACCCTTTCGAAGCCGATCGTAACGGACCTCCTCAAAAATGAGCTCAACTACAAGGGGATCGTGTTTACCGACGCCCTTAACATGCAGGGTGTGGCTAAGTTTTACCCGCCTGGCGTGGTAGACGTAAAGGCTTTGCTGGCCGGTAACGATGTGATGTTGAACACGATGGACGTAAAAACCACCATTCAGGAAGTTAAGAAAGCAATCGCCAACAAAGAAATCACGCAGGCTGAGATTGACTTCCGCGTTCGCAAAGTACTGGCCGCCAAGCAGTGGGTGGGTCTTGACAAGTGGGAGCCGATCGAAACAGCTAACCTGATCGCCGACCTAAACAATCCGCATGCCCAGTACCTGAACCGCCAGCTGACCGAGGCTTCGCTTACGCTGCTGCGCAACAAGAACCACATCCTGCCGATCCAGACGCTGGACACCCTGAAGGTAGCGGCGCTGGCGATCGGCACTACGAAAGAAACCGCTTTCCAGCGCGATCTGGCCCGCTATACCCAGGTAGACACCTTCTTCCTGCAGCCGACCAACTCTATTGAAGAGCTACTAGCCATGAAGGAAAAGCTGAAGGACTACAACCTGATCATTGCGGGTGTG
>JAJLKL010000093.1:0-9664 GCA_033838975.1 Hymenobacteraceae bacterium
GCTGCTGATCCTGGCCTCGATCTACGTTACTTTTCAGCTGTACAATTCTTTCTTTAAACCGCTCACGCTCATACGCGCCGGTATAGAGTCCATCAAAGACAAAGACTTCTCGACCAAGTTTATGGCAGTGGGGCAGAAAGACCTGGACGACCTCGTGAATGTTTACAACCGCATGATCGACCAGCTGCGCCATGAGCGGGTGGCGCAGGCCGAAAAGCACTTCCTGCTCGAGAAGCTCATCCAGGCCTCCCCCGCCGGCATTATTCTGCTGGGCTTCGATAACCAGGTGGAAGGTATAAACCCGGCTGCGGAGCGCTTCCTGGGCAGGAGCCTGAGCGAGCTGCAGGGAAAGCACGTGAGCCAGCTGCCGGAGGAGTGGGCCAGGCAGCTCGCAAACCTGCCAACCGGCCAGTCCGCCACCTTCCGGGTGAACGGCACCTGGACCTACCGCTGCCACCGCGCCCACTTCCTGGACCGGGGCTTCCAGCACTACTTCCTGCTGATCGAGGAACTGACAGAGGCCATACTTCAGAACGAGCGCCAGGCGTATGAGAAGGTGATCCGGGTGATGTCGCATGAGGTGAACAATACCACAGGGGCCATCAACTCTATACTTGGCTCGCTGCAGTACTATGCGCCACAGCTACAGCCGGAGGACCAGACGGATTTCGAGCACATCCTGCAGGTAGCCATAGACCGCAACGCCAACCTGAGCCGCTTTATGGCCAACTTTGCCGATGTGGTGCGCCTGCCGCAGCCGGCCAAGGAGCTAACCGACGTGCACAGCCTGCTGCAGGACCTGCAAAAGCTGCTGCAGCCGGAGCTGGAGCGGCAGCACATCAAAGGCACCTGGCAACTGGCTCCCGGCCAACTGCTCATCCCCCTGGACAGGCAACAAATGGAGCAGGTGCTGCTCAACATCCTCAAAAACGCCATCGAGGCAGTGGGCACAGACGGAGAGATCAGGGTAGCGACGCGCCTGCACCCTCCCCAGCTCACCATCACCGACAACGGTGGCGGCATACCGGAGCAGGTGAAGCCGCACCTGTTTACCCCATTTTACACAACGAAGGCAAACGGACAGGGCATCGGGCTAACCATGGTGCGTGACATTCTGATGAACCATGGCTTTACATTTTCACTCAGCTCAAACGGCAGCGGCCACACCACCTTCACCATCAACCTCTTAGCAAAGTCAAATTCCGAGGTGTAAAGCGTTTCCTATACTTTACTAAAAGGACTGACTCCAGAACGTTTCATCTATAAGGCTACCTAAGTATATCAAGGGTAGTGGAAGCAACACAACAAACAGGTTTTATTTAGCATTTAAACCATACTTTCATACCGAAACACCATCTTTTATATAACTATTAAAAGTATTTGATAAAAATTTAAATGAATGTAACCGAATTGTTAATTTTTCCGTAGCGCGCCCATACAACCTATGTTTTTAATTTCTATATTGTACCTATAGTTACAGTCAAAGGAAAAATGGAATACAATATTATTGTGGCGCCCGACTTAGAGTTGTTGGCAACAGAAGTAGCTGGTTTTATACCAATGGGTTGGAAATTGAAAGGTGGTATTGTAGAGCACGGCGCTGGTTTTGCTCAGCAACTGGTGCGCCACCCGGGCAATAACTTGAAACAGCAGCAGCGTAGAAAGCCTGCTCCTGCCAAACACAGAAGGACTAAGTGGATTGAGTAGCTGACGTGTTCACTCCCCCCTTTATACTGAACCATTCCTGAGCGCGGCAACGGAATGGTTCTTTTTTTGTCGGCTTACGGGCATCCCCCAGCTGCACCAGGAGCAAAGAGCCAGGCAGCTACAACTGACCGAAATATCCCCTCCGGCCTTGCACCACATAACACCCGGTGTACCCCTCTCTAACATGTCCTATCCGTGAAAGTGAATTTTTAGCGCCGGATGCCGAACAAAGCGCATGAACTATAAGTATAGAGTTTATCCTATAACAACTCATTACCCATGTTATCGCTTTAATGATGCAAATAACAGCAAATCCATATGCGGCTGCGGAAGCTGGTTTTAGTGAGGCTGTCAGAAAACAACTACTGGTTCCTTTGAAAAGGTGGCTCCTGCTCAACTTTCGCCTCGACGACAGCCACATCGAGCGCCAGTCGGACCGGAAGTGGTTTGCGGCTAACCTGCTCCCCCGGCTGGAGAATGTAAGGCAAGGGCGGGTTCTTTTCGTGGGCTGCGCCTTCTATACCTATAAGTACCTGAAGAACTTTAACAAGGCAGTGGACCTGATCACCGTTGATTACGATGCGCACAATGCCATGTGGGGCGGGCACAATCACCTGGTAGCCGATATCCAGCAGGTAGACAGGCTGGTAGAACCCGCCAGCGTGGACATCGTGCTGCTGAACGGCATTTTCGGGCACGGGGTAAACACACCTGAGGCACAAACCAGAACCTATGAAGCGCTACATAATATAATGAAGCCGGACGGCCTGCTACTGGTTGGCTGGAATCATGACCTGTCGCAGGACCCGCTGGAGCTGGACGCCTGCCAGGAACTCTACTACAGGACAGGCTACGAGGGGCTGCCTGAACGCACCTGCTTCACCGACAGCACCCATGTCTACGACTTTTTGAGAGCAAAGCAAAAGAGCCGCTAATGTGCGGCTCTTTTGCTTTGCTTTTACACGCCCTTCAGCCGGTGATAAATTCCCCGCATGCCCTCCAGCAGATGATAGTCCGAGCGGTAGAAGTCGCACTGGCTTTTGATATCCTCCGTCCCCCAGATCGTGAAGCGGTTTAGCGTCAGCATTTTCTCCAGGTCTGAAGAAACCGTGCAGGAGTTCTTCGCATGGTTGATCGTGATACCCAGCCTGATGCCCTCCTCTGCGGATATCTGCAGCACCTCGTCGTTATACTCCCCGCAGGGATAGGCAATCGTGTCAGGGCGGTAGCCGACCATTTCCTCCAGCAGGTGCTGAGCCCCGGCGATCTGCTCGCGTATCCCTTCGGTGGTATAGTTTGTAAGCACCGCATGGTCGCAGGTGTGGTTGCCGATGTATACCTGCGGGTGTCGGGCAAACTCCCGTAGTTCGGCCGGGGTAAAGGGCCTTTCGGTCTCTCCTACCGGATGCAGGCTATCGGGCCCGTAGTTTTGCAGCAGGTGCTCATCTATTTTATCGTCCGTCAGCTTCAGCAGGTACTCTTTCTCCTCCAGAATAGCCGCATCGGACCTGCTCGCCTTCTTCCCCTCGCGGTACACCACGTCCCACCAGAAAGCCTTTCCCTTCAGCACATGGTTCGCAGAAATGAAGAACAGCGCCGGCACCTGGTACTCCTCCAGCACAGGCAGGGCTCTGGTGTTGTTGTAGTACCCGTCGTCGAAGGTGATCAGGACGTACTTCCCGTCCGGGCTGAGGCCGTTCAAAACCTCCTCTGGGGAGACAAACTGGTACCCTTTCTCCAGGTGGTAGGCTACAAACTGCCTGAACATGTCCACTGTCACCTGCTGCTGTGGGTCGGCCAGTTGCCTGTCCAGCTCCTGCCTGTCCTGGAACAGCGCGTGGAACAGGTAAGTATTCAGTGCATTTTGCTCTTTGAACGCCGAAAGCAGCAGCGGAGCCAGCAGGACGTCCACCTGGTGTATGGCCTTTCGTATAGATGTCTTCATGTAAGGGTTAAGTATTCTAAGTAAACCGGAAATGTATAATTCCAGCCCTCATATACTTGATAGTGCTTGCCTTGGTTTTTGATACAGAACAAGCCCGGCAAAATTTCTCCGGCAAGCCATTTTTATCCTTTAAACGGACACCGGAAAGCTTAAAAAGCACATAAATAACTGTACAAAAGCCACTTACCTGCAAAAACAGGTATAGCATTTATTAAATTTTCAGAATACCCCGGCAATTCAGCATCTTTTTCTGAGCACAGAAGTATATATGCCTGAGCAAATACATAAGCATTAAAATAAAGTGCAATTTAATAATAAAATATCCTAATTATTAAGTTTTAAAAATCACCGGTCTGTATCAAGATCACCTATCATCACCCTTAACCAGATAAAATGAGAAGATTAGCATACTTCGTACTCATCCTTGTTGGCGTTACATCTTGCATGACTAAAAGAGAGTTGGTTTACATGCAGAATGACAACCTGAAAGAGAGGGTTCCGACGAGCATGCCAAACCCTTATGAGCCTTACAAACTTCAGGCAAACGATGTTCTCTCTGTTAAAGTGCAGAGCGACCAGCCTGACCTTTCCAGCATATTCAACATTGTAGACCCATCTAACCCCTTTGGCCTTGCCGACCCGGGCAGCATGTACCTGAGCGGCTACTCCATTGATGAGGAGGGCAACATTCGCCTCCCTATTGTGGGGGAGCTGAAGGTGGCGGGGCTCACCACCTCTGAAACGCAGGAACTTATACAGCGCAATGTAGTACGGTATATAAAGGATGCGACGGTGGTTGTAAAAGTGATCAGCTACAAGGTCAGCGTGTTAGGGGAGGTACGCGTACCGGGCTACTACTACATCTACAACGAGCGGGCTACGCTGCTGGAGGGTCTGGCCAAGGCAGGCGACCTGACGCAGGCCGGCAACAGAAGCAAGGTAAAACTGATTCGCCAGACGCCGCAGGGGTCAGAGGTGGTGCTGCTAGACCTTACCGACCCTAATCTCGTACAATCTCCATATTACTACCTGAAGCCCAACGATGTGCTTTACGTAGAGCCACTCAGAACCCAACTTAAACGCGATAACCTGGTCGTGTGGAATGCTGTGTTCGCCGCTGTTTCGGCCATATCCACAGCAGTATTAGTAGTGACATATTTCAGATAGAGAAATGAAAAAACATAATAAAGAGCATGAGATAGATCTAAAAAGCTGGCTTTTTAAGTTTAAGTCCAAGTGGTACCTCTTTGTGGCCTTCGCCCTTTTGTCGCTTGCCGTGGCCTATGTTTATATCAAAAGCTCGCAGCGCCTGTACCAGTTCAGCTCCACCCTGCTTTTAGGAGACCAGCACACCGGCTCTAAAAAAGCGCAGGAGCTGCTGGACATACTGGCCGTGGAGAACAGAGGCATCAAGGTAGAGGATGAGATAGGCCTGATCACCTCGGCCGACATGATCAAGAAGGCCATCAAAAAACTCGACTTTACGGTGGCCTACTACAAGGTTACAGACCACTGGCTCAACACAGGCTTTGACCTGATTGTAGAGGAGCAGTATGACGATGCGCCCTACGAGGTAAAGCTGGATACCTCTTCTGTGCAGCTGGTGGATGCCGCCTTTGAGGTCCGCATCCTGCCCGACAACAAGTACGAGCTGAAGATGAAAGGCAAGGAGGTGCCCCGCTACAGCTTCCGCAACCACGCCACGCTGGAGTACTTGCCGGAGGTAGCGTTCACGAAGGTGCTCGAGTTCGGGAAGCCGTACAAAGACAAGTACATGAGCTTTACCCTTGTGCGCAAGCCAAGCGAGGAGATCACCCCGGCCAAGAAATACTTCTTCGTGATCAACAGCCTGGAGAGCCTGGTGGGGCAGTTTCAGGCGAACCTGTCGGTAAGCCCGATTGAGCGTGAAGCAAGAGTACTGGCCTTGACAACGAAGGGAAGTATACCGGAAAAGGAGATCCTGTTCCTGAACACCCTGATGGAGGAGTACGTGGCCAACGACCTGTACGAGAAGAACCAGAACGGCCTGAAGACGCTGCAGTTCATCGACCAGCAGCTGGCCACCCTGTCGGACTCGCTCCGGCAAAGTAAGCAGGCGCTTTCCTCTTTCCGCTCTTCCAACAGGATCACCAACATCAACACCCAGTCCAACCTCAGTTATGAGAAACTCTCGCAGCTGGAGATAGAAAAGTCCAAGCTGGAGACGGACCGGCAGATCTATGCCACGGTTCTGGGTGAGATCCGAAACAACGACGGGACCTACGAGGCCGTCTCCCCTACCGCTGCCGGCATTCAGAACCCGATCCTGAGCAACCTGTTTCTGAAACTGCAGGAGTTGAACCAGCAGAAGGCAGGCTACAGCGTGAGTGCCACGGCAGAGAACCCAAGGCTGCAGAAGATCGAGGGGGAGATACGCAGCACGCGTAGCACCATTGTGGCTAACCTGGAAAACCTGATCAACTCTGCCGATATCTCCATCCGGGACGTGAACAGAAGGATTGGCGCACTAGAGGCCAGACTGGCCAAGGTGCCGGAGAATGAGCGCAGGCTCATGGACCTGCAGGGCGAGGCGGAGTTTGTGAGCAAAAAGTACGATTTCCTGCTGGAAAAACGCGCCGAGGCCGCCATTGCCCTGGCTACAAACACCACCGACAAGAAGATCGTGGACAGAGCCACGCTCAGCAGCAACGGCCCCATCAACGTGAAGCCCAAGATGATCTACATGCTGGCGCTGCTGATCGGTATGATCATTCCGGCCGCCATGATCGTGCTGATCGACAACGTGGACAACACCATCCAGGGCAAGAACGACCTGAACAACATTACCAAAATCCCGTTCCTGGGCGTTATCGCGCACGGCAGCAAAACCGACAAGCTGGCCGTGAAGAACAACCCGCGCTCGGCCATTGCCGAGTCGTTCCGGTCCATCCGCATCAACCTGCAGTACCTGCTCTCCGACACGGACTTTAAGGTGATCGGCATTACCTCGTCCATCTCGGGAGAGGGGAAAACCTTCACCTCGGTTAACCTGAGCAGCGAGTTTGCCATGTCCGGCAAGCGCACCATTCTTATTGAGGCTGACCTGCGCAAGCCCACGCTCAGCAAGTACTTTAACATGCACAATGCAGAGGGGCTCTCGTCTTACCTGACAAAGGGTCTGCCACTGGAGGAGGTGGTGCAGAAAACAGAGATAGAGAACCTGGACATCATTTCCTGCGGCCCTATCCCGGAGAACGCGATCCAACTGCTGGAGCTGCCTAAAATGCAGGAGCTGCTGGACAAGCTGCGCTCCATGTACGAATATATCGTGATCGACACCCCTCCTATCGGCTATGTGTCGGAGTACTTTATTCTGATGAAGCACCTGGACACGAACCTGTATGTGGTGAAGCACAAGTACACCAGCAAGGACATGCTCACCCAGATAAACGAGCTTTACGCCTCCAAGAAGGTGAAGAACATTTACACCGTCATCAACGACCTGAACTACAACAACACCTACGAGTACGGCTACAAGAAAAAAGCCAGCTACTACTACGTATAAGTTGCCCCTGCACGGGCAGTAGGAGATCTGCCTATGGCTGGTTGAGTGGGTAAAGCTGCTTAACCAGCCACTTCATACACGAGCTATTTTTCGAGAAGAGTATCACAATGAGTAAAAACTTAGCCTCTAAAGCTGTTAGCGGACTTAAGTGGGGGTCTGCCTCCACGGTGGCCAACGCCGTGATGCAGATCGGCTATACAGCTATTATGGCCAGGCTGCTGGATCCGGAGGCTTTCGGTCTGGTGGCGCTCTCGGGGGTGATCCTGCGCTTTGGCAGCTACTTTGCCAACCTGGGCCTGAACAAGGCCATCATCCAGAAAGAAGAGCTGGAGCAAGAGCATATCCGGGCTGCTTTCACCTCCTCCGTGCTGCTAGGCGTGCTGTTCACGGCCGTTATCTGGGCCTTTGCGCCTGTGGCAGCCATGTTCTTCAAGAACCCGGAGGCTATACCCATTGTGCGCGTCATGGCCCTGTCGTTCTTCATCAACGGCGTGTCGGCCACCTCAGTGAGCCTGCTGGAGCGCAACATGCAGTTCAAGGCCATCAGCATCCTGGAGACCATCTCCTATGTGATAGCCTATCTGGGCGCGGGCATCGTACTGGCTTACCTGGACTTCGGGGTGTGGAGCCTGGTGTACGCCTCTTTGCTGCAAACCGCGCTCGTGGCACTAGGATCATATGCTATCATCAGGCATAATATTCTTTTTCTGTTCAGCTGGCCGGCCTATAAGCCCCTGTTCAGCTACGGCAGCCGCATGTCCTTTATCAGCTTTCTGGAGTTCCTGAGCATCAACCTCGACACAATCCTGATCGGCCGTTTTCTGGGGGAGTACAGGCTGGGTATCTACAACCGGGCAAGGGAGCTGATCAGCCAGCCCATGCACATGCTGACGCGCACCCTGATCAAGGTGGTGTTCCCCTCCTTCAGCAAGCTGCAGTCCGACAGCGTGAAGCTGGGGCGGGTATACCTGTCCAGCATCACCCTGCTGGCAGCCATTGTGATCCCCGTCTGCCTGGGCATACTGGTGGCGGCCCCGGAAATTGTCGGCCTGCTGCTGGGCGATAAGTGGGATGCGGCCATCCCTGTGCTGCAGATCCTCTGCCTGGGCATACCGCTGAGCTTTATTACCATGTTCGCCGGCATCATCTGCGACGCCAGGGCCGTTCTCAACACCAAGATTCTCCTCAACATCGCCTTTATGGTTGTTATTTCCGTGTTCTTTTTCCTGCTGAGGGGGTATGGCCTGGTAGGCTTTGCTTCAGCAATCGTGCTGGGTGAGCTGGTGAAAATCGCCCTTTACCAAAAGGTGATGAACCGGGAACTTCTTATTTCGTATCGACAACAAGTAGCGGTATACCTGCCGGGTGTCATCAACGGGGGGCTTATTGCAGCAGCGATCTACCTTGTCAGTTTCCTGCTGCGCAGCGCGGAGATGCCCCTGCTCATCACGCTCCTGGCGCAGATCGCCACAGGGGCGCTCACCCTGGGTTTGCTCACGTTACTCTTCCCGCACAAACTGCTGCGGGCGGAGATAAAGATGATTCTAACGAAACTGGGCATATCCGACAGGACGGACACCTACCTGAGCAGGATTCTGCACAAGTACAAAAATTACCTTATCAAAGAGGCATGAGTTAACCATACACATGCGTGGTACTCAACAGAAACAAACCATATGACTATAGGAGTTAGCGGACCGATTGACCTGAAGTTGCTGGAGTGGGAGTTAAGAGATGCTGACTTACCCCCTACCAACGGCTTCCCTCTTACATCTCACTTCATCAATGCTTTGCTGAAGCGGGGCTATAAGGTGATAGGATACACCAATTCCTGTGACATAACGGAACCACAGGTATGGGAAAGCGGGAACCTGAAGATCTGCATCAGCAGACAGAAACCGCAGCCCGGCCGCCGTTTTTTCAGGTTTGAGGTAGAGGACCTCAGGCAAATGATAGAGGCTCACCCAGCTGATTTTATCAGCGCCTTCTGGTCTTATGAATACGCCTGGGCCGCTCTGAAAACTGGCATCCCCACCGTGGTCAATCTGCACGATGTAGCGTATAAAATCCTGCTCAAGCAACCCGATATGTTCCGGCTGGTGCGCTGGATGATCAACTACATTGTGGTGAGCAAGGCCAGCCATCTGGTGGCAAACTCCGCCTATACCTATAGCATCCTGAACCAAAAGGAAAAGGCCAAGGCCCGCACGATCAGCAACTTTTACACCGAAGACATAGAGCGGGTTAGCAGCACCGTGAGTGCCAAGGGCAACTACATCGTCACGGCGGTGCAGGGCTTCACGAAACGCAAGAACGTTCACGGCGGTCTGCATGCCTTTGCCAAGGTACGGGAGCGGTTCCCCGACCTGAAGTACCACCTGGTGGGCGTGGACATGGAGGAGAACGGGCCGGCCCACCAGTACGCCAGGCAGCACCACCTGGACACGGGCGTCGTGTTTCTGGGTCCG
>JAJLKL010000094.1:0-11385 GCA_033838975.1 Hymenobacteraceae bacterium
CACCTGGGCTCGAACCAGGGACCACCTGATTATGAGTCAGGTGCTCTAACCAACTGAGCTATAGGCCCGTTCCCTTTTAAGAAAGTAGCTTCCTTTGATTTGGGAGTGCAATTTTACATATTTGCATTCAATATATCAAATAGAACCCAAATATTTTTTTCAGTGAATTTAGCAAACGTTAAGAATATAATTTTCGACCTCGGAGGAGTTATCATCAACATTGACTACGGCAAGAGCATCAAAGAGCTTCAGAAGCTGTGTGACGGGAAGTGTGACATCGAGTTTAGCCAGAGAGAACAGTCCGAGCTGTTTGACCTTTATGAAACGGGCACAAGCTCTTCTGAGGAATTCCGCGACAGCCTGCGCAAAACGTATAGCATTGAGGCCTCTGATGAGGAGATAGACGAAGCCTGGAACGCTATGCTGCTGGACATACCACAGGAGCGTATTGACCTGCTGCTGGAGTTAGGCAAGAAGTACCGCATCTTCCTGCTCAGCAACACAAACGCGATCCACCTGAAGCGCTTTAACGAAATTGTAGCGCATAGCTTCACCATCCCCAGCCTGGACTCCCTTTTCGAGCAAAGCTATTACTCTCACCTGGTGGGCAAGCGCAAACCGGATGCCGAGATCTTTGAGCAGATCCTCACGGAGAATGATCTCAATAAAGCAGAAACACTGTTTATTGATGATAGCATTCAGCATATAAAAAGCGCGGATAAATTAGGTATACAGACCCTGCACCTGCAGCCGCCACTTACCATCAACCAGGTATTCAAGGATGTTGCAGCAGTCTAAGAGACGAACATACGGACTGCACCTGCTGCTCTTCTGCGTCACGCTCGTCACCACTACCATAGCGGGTGCCGAGTGGCGTTTCGGGAAACTGTTCTTTCTGGGCCCGGAGGGGTTCAGCTGGACAGGCACCCTCACGTGGACGGAGTTTGCGGCAGGCTTATACTTCTCGCTGCCATTCCTGGGCGTGCTCACGGTACACGAATTTGGCCATTACTTCACCGCCAGGTACTATCGCACAAACGTTACGCTGCCGTATTACATCCCGCTGTGGTTTGGCGTGACCTTCTCGATCGGCACAATGGGTGCCTTTATCCGGATCAAAGAGCGTATCTTCTCAAGGCGGCAGTTCTTTGACATTGGCATTGCCGGTCCGTTGGCTGGTTTCGTGGTGGCTGTGCCGCTGCTGTACTATGCCTTTACCCACCTGCCCCAGCCTGAGTACATTTTCAGTGTACACCCGGAGTACCGGCAGTTCGGGCTGGACTACGCCCAGTATGTGTACCAAGATAATTTTGGCAGCTTTGCGCTGGGTAAGAACCTGCTCTTTATGTTCTTTGAGCAGTTCGTGGCAGACCCGGCGCTCGTCCCGAACCAGTATGAGGTTATCCATTACCCGCTGGTGTTTGCCGGCTACCTGGCACTTTTCTTTACGGCTCTGAACCTGCTCCCGATCGGGCAGCTGGATGGCGGGCATGTGCTTTATGGCCTGATCGGGTACAAGCATTTTAACCGCCTCTCCCCTATTTTTTACGCGCTGTTTGTCCTGTACGCAGGCTTGGGGGTGATTTCACCTTACTCCCAGCCTGTCTGGTCGGAGGAGCTGTTGCTGGTCTTTGCCCCTTTTGCCTACTGGGCCTTCTGGAAGCTTTTTGATGACAGGCGACGCGGATTTGCCGCCACCATGGCCCTGCTGCTGCTGCAGTACAGTTTCGCCGGACTGCTACCGGAACTGGAGGCTTATTTTTGGCTGTGGCCCTTCTATATCCTGTACCTGGTATTTGTGCTACAACCAGCTACTCCGAAATTAAGATATACACTATACCTGGCCGGTACCGTACTGGCGTTACAGCTACTAATCTCCTTGTTTTTCCCGGAGGCGGATGGGTACAGTGGCTGGCTTGTATTCGGGCTTCTTTTGTCAAGGGTGATGGGCATCTTCCACCCTTCCTGCCCCGATGAAAGACCGCTCACGCCGGCCCGAAAGGCGCTAGGTTTACTGGCTTTTGTGATCTTCGTCCTTTGCTTCAGCCCTACGCCCTTTATTATTGAGTAGGAGCTTCAGGTTGGCGGGAGTGGCAGTTTGTATCTCTGGCGCAAGCGGACGCTCTGCCTTGCCGGTTCCGATCTGCTTTAGATTTGCTACCCCTACTCCTCCTGCTATCCTTTCCAGACTCTCTTCACCCACGGCCTCAAAACCTGTTGGTTCATTTCTTGCCTTGGCGCGCTCAAAACTGGGATCAGCTTCGATAGCTGCTGTTCATGCAACTTCTACGGAACTCCCTCTCCTATTGCAGGAGAGGGCCGGGGCGAGGTGTTTTTTCCATTTGAAAGTAAAAGCCACTTATGGGATCAGGATCGCATAATCAAATTTGGTACTAGTACAGAAAAAGAAAAGGAGCAGCCTCCACAGCTGCTCCCTCCATACCTTAAAACTGTATTTCTGCTTACCCGTTGTAGGCCTGAATACCACCCAGCAGGTTACGTACATTGCTGAAGCCCTGCTGCTGCAAAAACGCCTTAGCTGTGGCTGAACGGGCACCGGATCTGCACTGCACGATCACTTCCTGATCCTTCAGGTCTTCCAGTTCCTCCATACGCTGCGGCAAGGCACCAAGCGGAATGTTCTTAGCGCCGGCAATGTTCGCCTCCTGGTATTCCCAGTCCTCACGCACGTCTATAATGACAGGAGTTTCCCCCTTGTTAAGTCTCTCTTTTAGCTCCTCTGCCGTAATGTCTGATGATGTGATCATAGTTTAGTAAGTATAAGTTTTTTGGTAATAATAGCTTTTCTGTTTTGGATACGCAACGTGTACAGTCCCGGTGCCAGCTTTTTCAGATCTAAAGGCCACTCGTTTGGCACAAACTCCTGCCGGTACACCTGCCTGCCGGTCACGTCGTAGATGGTCACTAACTCGTACTCCCCCTCAATGTATACGTTACCTGCCGCCGGATTAGGGTACACTTTGATGCTGGCTGCCAGCAGGTCTTCTTCCAGCCCCAGGGCCTGCTCCCCTATCAGCACCGGGCGCATCATCAACGCTCCCCTGATCGTGTCCTCTACCCAGCCATTGATGCTGGAGAACAGGAAACGGCGCCCTTCGGTCTGCTCCTCGTTCCGGTCAAAACCAACGTTGACAAAGAGGTTGCCCGGCTGCGACCAGCCTATGTAAAAGCTTCCCTGCACCGGCACAGGCTGGCTTAAAGCCACTTCATAAAACTGGTTAACGGTATCGCTGTACTGGATCTGGAAGTTCTGCTGATACAGTGTCTCACCTGGCTCGCCCTGGTTGTCCTTCCAGATGCGGAAAGTAATGGTGGTGCCGGAAAGGTTTGTCCGCACTCTCGGGAAATAGATCCGGAAGGCCTCTACCTGGTCGGGTTTGTTCAGGTCAAAGCGCTGCGCTACCTGCGTACTGCCGGTACCAACATAACTGAACCCAGCCTCGGCCGTACCGTCGTCGTAGGCATAGTAATTGGCAAATTCTGTTTTGCGTTCGGTACTGTCGTTGGCACGCTGCAGCGGGTTAGGTTCACGGGTGTCCAGCCGGATGCCGTGCAGCAGGGTAAAAGGCTCCGTAGGCAAGTTAAAAGAGGCTATACTTGGAGTACCGGCCACTACAAACTGGCGGGCACCTCCCGGAATAAGGCCCTGCGAGCGCAGAAAGGTATCGGCAGCGGTTTCGTTTAACCTGCGGATGTACCCCCTCCAGCTGATGGCCCCCGGCAGCCCGCCAAGGTTGTTCACGGTGGCCCTTACCTCTTCGGCCAGTTCCCCGGCAGGGTTCTCCAGAAACTGCTTTACGGGCATGGCGGTATAGTGCCGCAGCAGCCTGCTCACGCCTTTGCTGATGGCAATATCGCGGGTAATGTTTACTCCTTTGCGGCGGTTCCTGTCCAGCTCAATGTAATCCACGTTCCATACATCTGCCAGGCCGTTTCGCTGCCCCACACTTCTGAACCTGAACTGGAAATCGTTGTGCAGGAACCTCGGCTCCTTTAGCCCTACGAACACCTGTGCAAAACCAGTGGTATCACCAATCCCCGGCTGCCGCCATACCTCCTGCCAGCTCCCCCCGTTGTCTTTGAACTCCAGCAACAGGTACACCAGGTTGCTGCTGGTTCTGTCGGGTACATCGCCCAGACCTCCCGATTGCCAGTAAAAGCTCAGGTACACCGAATCGGCGGGGCTGAGGCTGCCCAGCAAAATAGGCTGTGAGGTAAGAGTATCGGAAGGGCCAGCCCCTACAGAGCCCGGCGCATAAGGCACACCCAGCGCATTCAGCCCGTCAAAAGTGGCTACATTCTTTGTTACCGGTGCAACGGCATACTCGTTATTGATATACACCCCGCCATTGATCCAGCGTGTGGGGTCTGGCGCTACCGTGGTGGTGGCGAAATCATCGAAGAAGGGAAGAGAAAGCGGCGCAGCTGCCAGGCGTGGCGCTATGGCTGTGCTTCGTGGCACGCGCAGGTCCTGCTGCAAAGGCTGAAGCACCACCTGCCCCAAGGCGGTTATCCCGCTGCAGAGGAGAAAGAGTATAAGCGCCAGTTTCTTCATAATCTTATAGCGTATATCGTATTACGATTTCAGATGAACAGTAGCCAACATGCTTAGAACGAAAGCGCCCGCCATTTCTGGCAGGCGCTCCCTCTTGTTTTCAGCTTTGGTGCTAGTCTATACCTTGCACAGGCTCCTCGCCGGCCACCCACAGGTCAACCAGCTCGCCTACGCGTATCTTGGCATTCACGTCTGCAAACGGACGCTGGCGCAGCACAGTGCCGTCGGCCTCTTCGCTGCCCTGCACGTAAATAATGTTACCGATCTGCAGTCCCTGCCCTACCAGCAGCACAGAAGCCTCATCCACCGGCATGCCCACTACGTCGGGCACTTCAAACTCCGTGTTACCCAGGCCGTCGCCCACATGCAGGTCCACTACCGATCCTTTGGGCACCATATCCCCCGGCTTTACCTCCTTGCCAGCCACAAACTGCTTCAGCACCGCGTTCTGCTGCAGGTCCGGTACATAGGTGATCCTGCCTTTTCTCAGGTCGTAGCTTTTCAGGATCAGCTCAGCATTTTTCACGGATCCATCGATCAGCTTCGGCATCTTGATCATCGGCGGGTTTTTCATGTTCACCGAGATGTAGATCTTGCGGTCCTCCTTCACCTTTGCTCCCGGCGCCGGATCCTGTGTCAGGATCGTGAACGGCTTCATGTCCGGGTTATAGCTGGAGTCGTTCACAAAGTAGCGCAGGCTCTGCTCCTCTAGCAGCTCCTCGGCATCCGGCAACTGCATACCCGCAATCTTAGGCACCGAAATGCTTTCCCCGTGGTTGGTGGTGGAAGGCAGGTATACATAAAAGAAGCCGATTATCAGTGCGGCCACAATGACCGCCATGATGGCCAGATGTTTCAGAACATCCACAAAAGAATTTGTTTTAAACATGGATTTTGTCAGACACAAGATCTAAGACGCAAGACTTCAGCCTTTATCTTCATATCCCGTATTCAAAATTTAACCTAACTCTTAACTAAAACTACAGTTCCGCCTTCATTTTGGTACGTTCCATACCGTACTTCAGGATGCGATCGATGAAGTCGTAAGGCTTGTACCCGTTGATGGCCGTCTGGTGGAAGATACAGGTTGCCGGTGTCATACCTGGCAACGAATTTACCTCAATGATAATTGTCTCCACCTCGTCATTCTCAAAGATGCGCACGAAAGCATCGATACGGGCATAGCCTTCAATGTTCAGGATGCGGGCCACGCGCTCCAGGTCTGCCTTTACCTTGTCCGATATCTTCTGGCGGCGCTCCGGGTTGGCGGCATAACGAGCCGGCGTGATGTTCTGCCCTTCCCCGGCTAGGAACTTCTCCTCCAGCGACAGCACTTCCCCTTCGGCCAGCGCCTCGGATGCCTCAAACACCTCATAGCTCACCGTGCCGTCCGGGCTATACTTCGTCAATAAACCACCGGTGATCTCCAAGAAGTGCTTTGCGCCGTTCTTGGTGATCAGCGACTCCACCAGGTAGCCGGCCTTGTTCGGGAACTCCTCTTTAAAGCCCAGTGATAACGTGCGGGCACAGGCAGGGTCCAGTTCCTCCATCTCACGGAACATCAGCGTAGTGAAAGCCTCCAGTTCTGTGCGGTTCTTGATCTTTTTCACAGCGGAGCTACAGCCATCATCTGCCGGCTTGGCAATGAACGGATACTGGAACTCGGCCTCGATTCTCTGGAAGAAGGCTTCTTTGTCCTGCAGCCAGTCTTCTTTATAGGCCATGGCGTGCTTGGCCACCGGCACCCCGTGCTGCGCCAGGATCTCGTTCGTCTCGTACTTGTTGATGGTAGTCTGAGAAGAGCGGATGCCGGAACCGTTGTATGGGATGTGCAGCTTCTCCAGCTCCGTCTGCAGGGCGCCATCCTCTCCCGGACGACCGTGCAGCGCAATGAACACCGCGTCCACCAGGTTCTGCAGCTGGCTGTAGGTGATGCGCTGCGGCTCCTGCAGGCTGCGGCCTGTGTACTTTCTGGTAATGCCTTCGGCCTCCTGTATGATCTGCGCCAGTACCGGGTGCGGCTTGCCACCTTGCTCAAAGTACAGCACCTTCTCCTTGATATCATCCGCATTGTCCTTCAGCATGATATTGATCGGAATAGAGTACAGGCGGTGCTCTTCGTTGCTGCCGGTCAGGAAGATGGGCAGCGGTTCGTAGTTGGTTGAGGAAGAAAGCTTTTCGTAGATGTTACGTCCGCTTTCCACCGAAATATGTCTTTCAGAAGAATAGCCTCCCATGATCACGCCCACACGCACCTTGTCATGGCGGTGTGCCTGCTCCTCCTTGATCGCCTTGTCCAGCTTAGCCAGCAGCCTTGTCAGCCTCACGGTATCCTTACCTGTCTTCAGGCGCTCAGCCAGCGAGGTACGGATAATGTAAGTCAGGAACTGTGACGGGTTCAGCCCGATCTCTGCCGCCTGGTGGAAGAAGAAAGAAGACGGAAGCATACCCGAGGTAGTGTTCGGGTCGTTCAGGAAAATATCGCCTTCTTCGGTGATGAAGCCGTCCAGACGGGCATATACGTTAAAGCCAAAGTCCTTGAACAGCTTGCTGCAGTCCTTGCGGATATTCTGAATCTGCTCTGTTGGCAGGTTGATCGGCGTAATTTTGCGGCTCAGGCCCGGCAGGTACTTGGAGCGGTAGTCAAACACCTCGCTGCCCTTTACGATCTCGGTTGGCGGAAGCGCGATCGGCTGCCCGGCTTCGTCCTGCACCACAATGCAGGAGAACTCCTTGCCCTGAATGAAAGCCTCTACCAGGATCTGCTGCTCATGCTCTACGTTGGTGAGCGTGATGGTATCCGTAGCAGTGCTGCTGAAAGTATGGTTGATGTGGTTGAAAAGCTCTTCCGGGTGATAGATGATGGTGCCATCCTCCAGCACCACCGGCATGCCGATGCCCTCGCGGATGTCCACGAGCTGCTTCATGCTCATCAGCTGCTTTTCCTCCCCCATCGCCAGCCACTGGCTCTTGTAGATGGTGGTGGTGAAGAAGCTGCGGTCCACGCCGGCCTCAAAGGCCTCAAAGTTATGTTCCTTGATGATGGACACCCCGATAGAAGACCCCTGATGCGGCGCTTTCAGTACCAGCGGCAGGCTCAGCTCCTCTACCAGCTTCTCAAAGATAAGCCGGCGGTTCTCCTTATCAGCCCACTCAGCATACCGGATGATCCTGTAATCCGGGGTAGGAAACCCGTGCTGCTTCAGCAGCTCTTTCTGCGCCGCTTTATCAATCCCGATCGCCGACGGAAGTATACCGGAGCCAGAGTACGGAATGTGGTACCACTCCAACAAACCCTGAATGCTGCCGTCTTCGCCGTACGGTCCGTGCAGCGCCAGGAAAGCAAAATCGAAATGCTGCTTAAACTCGTTTGGCTGCAGCCTTTTGCCTGCTTTGGAGATGATCCTGTCCTGCTCTTCGATGCTCAGCTCGCCCAGCGACTCCAGGTAGATCTGCAGTCCGTGCTCGCTTTCCGGCAGCGCCTCTACCGGCGGGTAGAAGTCGCGGATCGTGCCTTTGTAAATGTACTGCCAGTCGAGCAGTATGAAGTTGCCCAGGCTGTCCACAAATACCGGAACTGCCTCAAACAGTGCCTTGTCTAAGTTATCGTATACCGTACGGCCTCCGGCAAACGAGATCTCTCGCTCACGGGACGGGCCACCGAAAATTATTCCTACTTTCATCCTTGCAAAGGTAATAAATGAAGGGCTCAATTTAGTCAGAAAGTTGATAGGTTAAAATTCAGAACGCATAAGTTCTGCTATTGCCTCCCTAATTGTAACGGCAGAGCGGGATCAGAAAGTTTAAAGTGATGCTGATGCCGCCGGAGTGGCTGTTACGCTCCTGGCGCAGGTTCTTATATTCTAGTCTTGTCATGTTGTCGAGTGTTCCGTCTATCCTGGACTTACTAGCCCTGGTCCTGCTACCCTTTCCAGCCTTACAACCTGCTTGTTTCACCTTAGGCTTGGGTGCGCTCCAGGCGGGGTTCTAACTTGATGGCTGTTGCCTTACAAAGCCATCCAACTCCCTCTCCTATTTTCAGGAGAGGGTCGGGGTGAGGTGAAGTGCTGCTTCGCAGGGACAGGGGAGTACAATCTGCTGCAGGAAATAACCTCGTAGGGACAGGTCGCGATTCAATGACGTCCACAGAGGCATTCCCATTTGTCCTTGTGGAGTCTTCTGACCAACAGCTTGCTGGTGAAAACACACAGCAAGGGCGACAGCTATGGCGTCAGTGGCCTCACTTTTTCTTAAGTGGACAGCATTGGGTAACGACCTGTCCGCCAGACGGCAGCTACCATGCAACTTATATTGTAACCCAGGTAACTCCCAAGCTCCCTCCCCTAAAACACAGTAAAAACTTGTATCACAACCACTCCTGCTTCTACTTCCTCAACTCTTCGGGTAAACTCCCGTACATTATTGCCATTTTACTATATTTGCTACAGCAACAAAATTTCCTGAAAAACGAAAAACGATTATCGGATAACGAAACATAACCATACTTCATGAGAACTATTGACGAGTATAACTTTGCCGGTAAGAGGGCACTGGTACGCGTGGACTTCAACGTGCCGCTAGACGAGAATTACCATATCACGGACGACACCCGCATCCGTGCGGCTGTACCTACCATCCAGAAGATCCTTGACGACGGTGGTGCCGTTATCCTGATGTCGCACCTGGGCCGCCCTAAGAGCGGACCGGAGGAAAGATACTCGCTCAAGCACCTGGTAGACCGCCTGTCTGCCGAGTTCAACACCACGGTACGCTTTGCCAGCGACTGTACAGGACCTGAGGCAGCCGGTCTGGCAAAAGACCTGAAACCGAGAGACATCCTGCTGCTGGAGAACCTGCGTTTCCACAAGGCGGAGGAGAAAGGCGACCCGGAATTTGCGAAAGAGCTCGCTTCGCTGGGCGACGTGTATGTGAACGACGCCTTCGGCACCGCGCACCGTGAGCATGCCTCTACCGCTGTGATCGCACGTTACTTCCCGAAGGACAAGGTGATGGGCTACGTGATGCAGGCCGAGCTGGAGAATGCCCGCCGCGTACTGGAGAACGTAGAGCGCCCGTACACAGCCATCATGGGTGGTGCCAAGATCTCTGACAAGATCCTGATCATAGAGCGCCTGATGGACAAGGTGGATAACCTGTTGATCGGCGGCGGCATGTCCTATACCTTCATCAAAGCCGACGGAGGCCAGATCGGCGCGTCGCTGGTGGAAGAAGACAAAGTAGAGCTGGCCAAGCGCCTGATTGCCATGGCCCGCGAAAAAGGAGTGAACTTGATGATCCCGGTGGACTCTGTGATCGCAGACGCCTTTAGCAACGACGCCAACGTGGACACCTGCCTCAGCCACCATATCAAACCGATGTGGATGGGGCTGGACATTGGCCCTACAGCCCGTGACCAGTACGCGGAGGTGATCCTCAACTCCAAGACAATCCTTTGGAACGGACCGATGGGTGTGTTCGAGATGTCTAACTTCTCGGTAGGCACAGAAGGTGTTGCCGAGGCGGTGGTAGAGGCTACCCGCCGCGGGGCTTACTCCCTGATCGGTGGCGGCGACTCAGCTGCTGCGGTAAACAAACTGGGCTATGCCGATAGGGTATCTTACGTATCGACGGGTGGCGGCGCCCTGCTGGAGTACATGGAAGGTAAGACGCTTCCGGGGGTTGCTGCTATTGAGCGCGACGATTACTAATCTGTTTCTTTAGCCCATTTAATATGTAGGAATCCCCTGCCGCTGTAATGGTGGCAGGGGATTTTTGTTTATATTGTTCTTCAGTTCTTTCTGTTATCGTTCACAGACCAAAGGCACCCTATGTTCCACAAGCTTACGTATGTATCCGGGCTACTGCTCTGCCTCCTGCTCCTTACCCGTTGCAGCCCCGAAACCACCACCTCCTCTACCAGCAGCACCTTTGAGCTTGAGGAAGCAACCATTGCCGATATCCACCAGGCTTTCCGGGAAGGTAGCTGTACCTGCCAGCAACTGGTGGCGGCCTACCTGAAGCGTATCGAGCAGTATGACCAGCCCACCAAACTTAATGCGATAGTAGTGACCAACCCGGAGGCGATGGAGAGGGCCCGGCAGCTGGATGAGGAGTATGCAAGCACAAAGCGACTGAGCCCCCTGCATTGTATACCGGTTATCGTGAAGGACAACTACAACACCGAAGGTTTGCAGACTGCGGCCGGCTCGCTGGCCCTGAAAGGGTTTAAACCTGCCGAGGATGCCTACCAGGTACAAAAACTAAAAGAAGCCGGTGCTGTTGTGCTGGCCAAATCCAACATGGCGGAATGGGCCTTCAGCCCCATGGTGTCGATCAGCTCCATCGCCGGCGAAACGCTGAACCCCTACAACCTGGAGCACGTGCCCGCCGGCTCCAGTGGCGGTACGGCCGCTGCTGTAGCTGCCAACTTTGGCACTGTGGGCCTGGGCACCGATACCGGTAACTCTATCCGGGGCCCGTCCTCGCACAACGCCCTGGTTGGTTTCCGCTCTACCTTAGGGCTTACCAGCCGCCATGGCATCGTGCCCTTGTACCTGCGCAACGATGTAGGCGGCCCCATGGCACGCACCGTGGAGGATGCCACTAAAATTCTGGAAGTGATTGCCGGCTACGATCCGGCCGACCCGCTCACCCGACACAGCCAGGGGAAGGTGCCGCAAAACTATACCCAATTTCTGGTAAAGGATGGGCTGAAAGGCGCTCGCATCGGCGTACTGAGAACGCTGAGTGACAAAGACCCGGACCCGCAGGTGAAGGCGCTGTTTGAGCAGGCCATTGCCGACCTGCAG
>JAJLKL010000095.1:0-48613 GCA_033838975.1 Hymenobacteraceae bacterium
CCAGCTAGGCAGCGTGGTGGCCTTCTCGGATGCCATGCTGTTTGCCATGAGTATCCCGAACATGGTTGGTTTGATCCTGCTGGCTCCCGTTGTGAAACAGGACATGCAGGCCTTCCTGAGCTATGCCCGCTCATCTAAGAAAAAGCCATTGACGGAAGAGGCCGTGGAGGCTGCACAGATCTAAGCACACCTTACACACGTATAAAAGAACGGGCCACCCGCATGCTGCGGGTGGCCCGTTCTTTTATACTTGTGTAAGCCTTTATGCTGAGGGCTTTGCGACAGATTTTGCTTTACTTTTATTCGCCTCGTTCAGCACGGATACTTTTCAGAATAGCGTCGCCGCCACGGCTTAGGGTCAGGTTGGCAAGCTCTTCCCCCAACTCCTCTGCTTCTACCGTCGGGCCGCTGAGGGTTTCCTGCAGCAGCGTTTTGCCGTCCAGGCTCACAATGCCTCCTGTTATACTCACGCCTTCGTCTGTCAGCCTGGCCAGGGCGAAGGACGGTATGCTGCAGCCCCCTTCCATGGTCCTTAAAAAGGCGCGTTCAGCCAGCAGGCAGATATGCGTATCGGTGTGGTTAAGCGCCTGCTTGATACCCTGCTTCAGCTCCGGCTCCAGGTTTTTGGCACACTCGATGGCCACACTTCCCTGTCCTGCGGCAGGCACAAACTCGTCTGCCGGGAAGGTATGCACAATCAGGTTGTCATAGCCCATGCGGTATACCCCTGCATAGGCCAGCATGAGCGCATCAAACTGCCCGTCTTCCAGCTTTTTCAGGCGCGTCTGCAGGTTCCCTCTCGACTCAGCGGTGGCCACGTTCGGGTAGTACTTCTTCAGCAGGGCCTTGCGGCGGGTGGAGGAGGTGCCGATCACGGCATTGCTCTCGCGCTCCAACTTAAAATCCGGGTTGAAAGACAGGATCACGTCATTCACCTGCTCCCGCTCCATAAAGGCCACCAGCTCCAGGTCGGCAGGTATAGAGGACTGTACATCCTTGGCACTGTGCACGGCAATCTCCACGTTTCCTTCGCGCAGGGCCACCTCGAGCTCCTCTGTAAACACCCCCTTCGAGCCAATCTTGTCCAGCGAGCGGTCCAGTACCTGGTCGCCTTTGGTACTGATGATCACCAACTCGGTTTTAAAGCCTGCAGCCTGTAGTCTTTCGGCGGCTGCCTCTGCCTGCCACAGCGCCAGCTTACTGCCGCGCGTGCCAATTCGGATCGTCTTATCTTTTATGTCGTTGTTCTGCATCCTTTATCGGTTGTTTCGCAGGTAACCTGCAATCTGAATAGAGCTGTCTACAAACACCATTTTAGGGTTTGCGTTCCGCTCAATATGGTAATGCGCCTGGTTCAGCTCTTCCGCCAGCTGCCCGGCGTTGTTCCCGGTGATCACTTTTGAGAAACGCTGCACAAACTCCAGCTCCGCCGGCGGCAGGTAAGTGATCAGCGAGGCATCTACCCCAAAAAGCATGACCTTCCGGAAGAGGTTCAGGGCGTACAGCAGGAAGTTCTTCTGGTTCTCGCGGCCCAGCGTCTGAAACTTGTCGCTCATATCGATCAGCTCCGCGAACTTATAGCTGTAGCAGTGGCGCATCCACTCGGTGAAAAACACAAAGTAGTCGCTACTGATCTCACTTGTCAGTTTGGCCGCCGCATTCAGGCTGCCCTCTGCCAGCTGGGCAATCTGGTAGGCGGTGTTCTCGTCGGAATTAAACTTCTGCTGCAGGTACTGTATCACCTCCTGCTCCGTAAAGTTACGGACCTGCATGATCTGCGTGCGCGAGGTGATGGTAGCCAGCAGCTTTTCAGATGCCTGCGCCACCAGCAGGAAGAGCGTTTTGGCAGGAGGCTCCTCCAGCAGCTTCAGCAGGGCGTTAGCCGCCGCCGAGTGCATGAGCTCCGGAAGCCAGATCACCACGATCTTGTAATCCCCTTCAAAAGCCTTCAGGGAGACCAGTTTCACGAGTTGCCGGCTTTCCTCCTTTGAGATCATACCCTGCTTGTTCTCTGCCCCTATGTACTGCATCCACTCATTCAGGCCCTGGTAGGGGCTGGTGAGCACAAACTCCCGCCACTCATTCAAGAACTTCTGGCTCAGGGCATCCTTGCTGACGGATTTTGTAGTGGTCACCGGCATCACGAAGTTGAAGTCTGGGTGCACCAGCTTGTTCATCTTTACGCAGCTGCCGCATGTTCCACATGAATCATCGGGCTGCTTGGCCTCGCAGTTGATGTAGGTCGCATAAGCCAGTGCCAGCGCCAGGTTCGCGCTTCCCTCCTGCCCCAGAAACAGCTGCGCATGCGCCACATGGTTGCTGCGCACTGAGTTCAGCAACAGCTGCTTCGTCTCCTGATGGCCTATGATATTTGAGAACTGCACTTGTAAGTACTATGAATTAAGAATTACGAATTAAAGAGTGGAGGCAGGAAACATGCTCCGGGAATCCAGGATCAGGCCCTCTTGTCCCACACCCGGTACTGTTGGGTTTGCTCAAACACATGGGCAAGAATAGCCCTCTCCACCTCGTCAAGGTCCTTGTGGCGGCGCTCCATCACTTTCTCGGCCACCTCACAAGCCTTACGGAGCTGGAACGTCTCAAAACCTGAGGCGCCTCCCCAACTGAAGGAAGGTATAAAGTTGCGCGGGTAACCGGCTCCGAAGATATTGGCACTCACGCCTACCACTGTACCGGTGTTAAACATGGTGTTAATGCCGCACTTGCTGTGGTCGCCCATCATCAGGCCGCAGAACTGCTGTCCGGTATTCTTGAAGCCGCCCTTGGCGTAGTTCCAGATCTTTACCTCGGCATAGTTGTTCTTCAGGTTAGAGGTGTTGGTGTCGGCGCCGATGTTGCACCACTCGCCCAGCACGGAGTTCCCCAGGTAGCCTTCGTGGCCCTTGTTGGTATAGCCGAAGATCACGGAGGCAGCCACCTCCCCGCCTACCTTGCAGAAAGGCCCGATGGTTACGTCGCCACGCATCTTGCCCCCCACATTCACGTGGCTCTCCTCGCCCAGGGCAAAGGGCCCGCGAATCACTGCCCCCTCGTGTACCTGCGCGTTTTTGCCCAGGTAGATCGGACCGTTCTCGGCATTGAGTATGGCGGCGCGTATTTTCACGCCCTCTTCTATGAAAATATTCTCTTCGTTATAAACGATCGAGTGCCTGTCTCCCACCGGCTGGCTCTGGCGCCCCTGCGTGATCAGCGCAAAGTCGCTCCGGATCTGCTGCCCGTTAAACTGGAAGATCTCCCATACATCCCGGATGATGGTACAGCTATCGCACTCTACCATTTTGGTAGAAGCGTAGTTGACGAGTTCCTCCAGGTCGTGCAGTTCCAGGTTGTCCCCGTTGATGGCAAGGAGCATCCCCTGGTGGTAGAGCGCCTCCCCTATCTTCAGGTCACGGATTGCGGCCACAATCTCTTCATCCGGGCAAATCGCACCGTTGATGTAGACATTGCGTGTATCGAAGTACAGCGAAAACTTATCCTGCAGGTAAGGCTGTGTGAGGTAAGACACGGCCTCTCCCATAAATTCGCGCCACTTCTCAGCAATGGTAAGTATACCTACCCGAATCTCGGCAACTGGCCTGGTAAAGGTAAACGGCAACAGGTTCTGCCGAATGGTCGAATCGTCGAAGAGGATAATGTTCATAGAACAAAAATAAAAAAGTCTTCCTGATTATAACCCAGGAAGACTCTCTTTTTGAAACGTTTTAACCGGTAGAAACCGCTTACTTCTTCTGATAACGCTTGTTGAATTTCTCAACACGTCCGGCGGTATCCACGAAGATGTTCTTACCAGTGTAGAAAGGGTGAGAAGCAGAAGAAACTTCCACTTTGATTACTGGATACTCCTTACCGTCTTCCATTGTGATAGTCTCATCAGAAGTCATAGTAGAACGAGTGATGAATTTGAAATCACTTGTCATATCCTGGAAAACCACCTCTCTGTATTCTGGGTGAATGCCTTTTTTCATTATTATAAACGTTAATTAACCTTAATTCTCAATCGGACTGCAAATTTAAGAAGATTTTCTGAAAGTAAAACGCTATAGGCCAAATTATTTTGGGCACTGGCTAAAACCTACAGCCGATACAAATAAGTTCTTACATTTGCCTGAGCTGCGCACCGCAGCAGGCACAACCATAGCTCCCCAAAACTATGACTTCACACCCACACAACCTGATCCTGGACAAAGCTCAGATCGAGCAGAAAATCATGCGCATGGCCTATGAGATCTATGAGCGTAATTTTGAGGAACAAGAACTGGTGCTGGCTGGCATCCACGAGAACGGCTATATACTCGCCGAGCTTCTGGCGGCAAAGCTAGAGTCGGTGTCCCCGGTGAAGGTGCAGCTACTGCGCATCACACTGGACAAGAACTCTCCGCTGCAGGCTCCTATTACATTGGAGCCAGAGGTAGGCTCACTGGAGGCCAAAGCTGTGATACTGGTAGACGACGTGCTGAACACGGGCAAGACCCTGGCTTATACCCTGAATACCTTTCTGCCTCGCAATCCTAAGAAAGTAGAAATTGCAACGCTGATAGACCGCCACCACCCATCCTACCCGGTTGCCGCCACGTATACCGGCTACTCGCTTGCCACCACGCTGCGGGACCGCATTGAGGTGGTATTGAAGGAGACGGAGGTAGCCGCCTACCTGCTGTAAATATAACGGCAGAGAGCTTGCCTCTATAGCTGCACACACTAACAACAGAGCCACCCCATGAAACAGCTTTGCTTCGCGACGAATAATAAAAACAAACTGGCCGAGGTAAGCCAGATGCTGGAAGGCAAGTATGCGTTACTGAGCCTGCAGGACATTGGCTGTAACGAAGAACTGCCCGAGGAGCAGGATACTTTGGAGGGCAACTCCCGCCAGAAAGCCGCCTATGTATGGCACAACTACAATATCAGCTGCTTTGCCGATGACACCGGCCTGGAGGTAGAAGCCCTGAACGGGGCTCCGGGCGTATACTCTGCCCGCTATGCCGGCCCGCAGCGCAGCGACAGCGACAACATTAACCTGCTGTTACAAAACCTGGAGCAGCATGAGAACCGTAACGCCCGCTTCCGTACCAGCATCACCCTGATTCTTGACGGGCAGGAGCACCAGTTCGAGGGAACCGTTGAAGGCCGCATTGCCAAAGAGTGGAAGGGCGATAAGGGCTTTGGCTACGACCCTGTGTTCATACCGGAGGGCCACGACAGAACCTTTGCCGAAATGAGCGCTGCAGAGAAAAACACGATCAGCCACCGGGGCCGTGCCGTCCAGCAGCTGGTGTCGTTCCTGAAATCGCTGTAACAAAGTGCAAAATTATTGCCGGTGCAATTGGCCTCATACTCTGTAATGTCGTAATTTTGTAACCTGAAACCATAACTTCCAATGCAAAAGCCATTTATTGTCGGAATAACAGGAGGTAGTGCTTCAGGAAAAACGACTTTTTTGAATAAACTACTGGCATCGTTCTCCCCTGAGAATGTTTGCCTTATCTCTCAGGATAACTATTACAAGCCACGCGAGTACCAAACCCAAGACCTGAACGGGGTAATAAACTTTGACCTCCCCTCCTGCATCGATGACGAAGCCTATGCGCACGATGTGAAGAAGGTGAGCCAGGGGGAGACTGTCTACCGCACAGAATACACCTTCAACAACCCCAACGTAGTGCCCAAGCAACTGGAGTTCAGGCCGGCCCCCATCGTGGTGGTAGAGGGCATCTTTGTTTTCTACTTTGAGGAAATAGCCAAGCTACTGGACCTGAAGGTGTACATTGATGCCAAAGAGTACATCAAGTTGCAGCGCCGCATCGTACGCGACCGCATCGAGCGCGGCTATGACCTGGACGATGTGCTGTACCGCTACACGCACCACGTGGCCCCTACCTACGAAAAATATATCAAGCCCTATAAGAACGATGCGGACATCATCATTCCGAACAACAACGATTTTGAGAAGGGGCTTGAGGTAATCACTACTTTCCTAAACGCCAAAATAAAAGCATGAGGCACAAATTTGCGGTCATTGGCCTGGGTATATTCGGAAACTCCATCGCCCGCACACTGGCCGAGCGTGGCGCAGAAGTACTGGCAATAGACAACGACGAGGACCATGTAGAGGCCATCAAAGATGAGGTGGCCTATGCCGTCGCATTGGACGCAACCGACATCCGCGCCCTGGAAGCACAGAATATCCAGGACATGGATGCAGTAGTAGTTGCCATAGGCGAGGACTTTGAGGCCCTGCTCATTACCACGGCGAACCTGCAGGAACTGAACGTGAAACGCGTGATCACCCGTGCTTCCAACAAGCAGCAGCGCCGCATCCTGGAGAAAATGGGCGTGCAGGAGATTCTGTCGCCGGAGGGTGAGGTAGGTAAAACCGTGGCAGAGCGCCTGCTGCAGCCTAACATCCGTACCTTTCTCCCGCTGCCGGACAACTATGAGATTGTGGAGATCAACGCCCCGCGCAACATCGCCAACCGCAGTCTGGCCAAGATCTCCCTGCGGGAGAAGTACAACCTTAACCTGATCACCATCAAGCGCTTCTTTGAGGAGATACAGGACGGCAAACCCACGCAGGTGGAGCACATCATCGGTGTACCGAAGGCTGACACCATCATTTATCCCTCAGATATTCTGATCCTTATCGGCAAAAAGCAGGACGTAAAGCGATTTGTGGATATTAACCGCTAGCTTTTTCTTTCTTTTTTAAAAAAAGGCATTACATTTGTTATTGCACATGCCGATGATGAAAGCTATATCCAACCACTTCAGGCATCTACTGATGTCCGTTACCCTGCTTTGGGCCCTGATGCTCAACGGGCAGGAGGTGGTTGCCTATAGCCATACGTCTGACGGCACCACCCCACAGCAGAGCAGTGCACAGCTGGCGCATGCTCCTAAAAAAGAAACCAAAACGGTTGTAAAGCAAAAGGTGTCGCTGGAGGCTACGACCTCCTTTGTGGCGCTGAACCTGCAGCAGGCTATTTATCCGCTACCGCAGCCGAGCTTTGCAACACCAACCGATGACCTGCTGCCCGCCTATACTGCCGTGCCTCCGGGTGCCGGTTTTGTGGCGCAGATCTTCCCTATTACCATACAGCCCAACGCCCCGTAGGCTGCCCCCTCCTTTTCCCTTGTTTCCTAATGCCAGGTATAGGCTGTGATGTACAGAAAAACAGCTTTACCGGAACGCCTAAGCCTCTTTCTTAGTTGCTTATGTATTGGCATACATCGAATTTCAAGCAGAATAATTTCAAGCAGAATAAAATTACCTATCCTTTTCACTAATTAACTAATGCGGAACAAATCGTTAATAATCGTTTTGACATTGATAGTATCGGCGCTCTGCCTTTACTACCTGTCATTCTCCTTTATTGCCAGCAGTGTCCAGAACAAGGCGGAGGCCTATGCCACGGACGCGCAGGGTAACGTAGACCATGCCCGTAAGCAGGCATACCTTGACTCGGTTTGGAAAGAGCCGGTGTTCATGGGCATGACTTACCAGGAGATCAAAGAAAATGAGTTAGGCCTTGGCCTTGACCTGAGAGGCGGTATGCACGTAGTGCTTGAGGTTTCTCCGGTGGAGATCATCAAGTCTATGTCTGGCAACAGCAAGGACCCTAACTTCTTGAAAGCGCTGGATCGTGCCAGAGAGCTTCAGAAAAACAGCCAGGAGCGTTTCACGACGCTTTTTGCGCAGGCTTACCGTGAGGTAGAGCCGGATGGCCGCCTGAGCCGTATCTTCTCCAACACAGCGAACCGCGGCAAGATCAGCTACGAGTCTACTAACGAGGAGGTGATCGAGGTAATTGAGAACGAGGTGGAAGACGCGATCGACCGTTCTTTCAACATCCTTCGCACCCGTATCGACAAATTTGGTGTAAACCAGCCGAACATCCAGCGCCTGAAGGGTTCTGGCCGTATCCAGATTGAGCTTCCAGGCGTTGACAACCCGGACCGTGTGCGTAACCTGTTACAAGGTATGGCCAACCTGGAATTCTGGGAAGTATGGTCACCTGAGGAGTTCGGCCCTTACTTTATGCAGCTTGGCCAGTACCTGGATGAGCAGCAAAGAGCCGGCAAGCTGAACCTGAACACTGGCAGAACTAATGCCGGAGATGCTACAGGTAACGTGGCAGTTGTAGAAGACGCTGCCGCAGACGACGTGCTGGCACAGGCTGCCGCTAACGGCGACACGACAGCTATCGCTGCTGCCCAGACAGACACTGCTGCTTCAGCGCTTGACTCTCTGGCAAACGATCCGCAGGCAGGTGTGCTGGCGAGACTTTTCACGCAGATGCCGGGCGGTATCGGTGCCAACGTACGCGATACAGCCAGAATCAATGATATCTTCAGCCGTCCGGATGTACGCGCTATCTTCCCTCCTAACATGAAGTTCCTGTGGGGCGTGAAGCCAATCACAGGTGACAACCGCCAGGAGTTTGTGGAGTTCTACGCGATCAAGAAGGGTCGTGACGGTAAAGCGCCAATGACAGGAGAGGTGATCAACGACGCTCGCCAGGATTTTGACCAGTCTGGTCGTCCTGAGATCAACATGACGATGAACCCAACCGGTGCCAAGAGATGGGCGCGACTGACAGGCGACAACATTGGCCGTCAGGTTGCCATCGTACTGGATAACTATGTATACTCTGCGCCAGTGGTACAGGGAGAGATCACAGGAGGTAACTCGTCTATCTCTGGTAACTTTACTATCGAAGAGGCGCAGGACCTTGCCAACATCCTGAAAGCCGGTAAAATGCCAGCTCCTACGCGCATCGTAGAGGAGGCTGTTGTAGGTCCGTCACTGGGTCAGGAAGCTATCAACCAGGGCTTGATCTCTACATTGGCTGGTCTGATGGTGGTGGTGATCTTCATGATCGCTTACTATAGCCGTGGCGGTTTCATCGCAGACCTTGCCTTGTTGTTCAACGTGTTCTTCATTCTGGGTGTGCTGGCGCAGTTCAACGCCGCCCTTACGCTTCCTGGTATTGCCGGTATCGTACTGACACTGGGTATGGCCGTGGATGCGAACGTACTCATCTTTGAGCGTATGCGCGAAGAGTCACTTAAAGGGCTGAGCATGCGTGAGATCATCAACAAAGGTTACGACAAGGCCTTCAGCACGATCTTGGACGCGAACGTGACTACGTTTATCGTAGGCTTTATCCTGTACTTCTTCGGTTCAGGCCCTGTGAAAGGATTTGCCATCACCTTGATGATCGGTATCGTTACTTCGTTCTTTACATCTGTGTTCATTTCACGCCTGTTCGTGGAGAGCACCTTCAAGAAGAGCGGAAGACTGGCCTTCTCCAGCGCCTTTGCGGGCAAGATGTTCCGTAACATCAAGTTTGATGTGATGAGTTACAGAAAGCCTGCGTATGCCTTCTCACTGGGTATACTGGTATTCGGCTTTGTGGCGATGTACATCAACGGTGGTCCTAACCTGGGTGTAGACTTCAGAGGGGGCCGTTCTTATGTAGTAGAGTTTGATCAGGCAGTACCTGCTTCTGAGGTTCGCTCTAACCTGATAGACGACTTCCAGTCTGCCGGTACAGAAGTGAAGACTTTCGGTGCCTCTAACCGTCTGAAAGTAATTACCAGCTGGCTGGCCGATGATGAGAGCATTGAAGCGGATGAGCAGGTAAAATCAGCGTTGATGGCTGGTTTGCAGCAGTACAGTGAGCTGAACCCTGAGATCCTGAGCTCTTCTAAAGTTGGTGCTACCATGGCCGACGACATACAGAATACAGCCCTTATCGCCATTCTGTTAGCGTTGGTAGGTATCTTCCTGTACGTGATGATCCGATTCAGCAAGTGGCAGTTCAGCTTGGGTGGTGTGGTTGCCTTGTTGCACGATGCCCTGATGATTATTGCGGTGTTCTCTATTCTGGACCTGTTCGGTATCTCTTATGAAATGGACCAGGTGTTCATTGCAGCGGTACTGACGATCATCGGTTTCTCTATCAACGATACGGTGGTAATCTTTGACCGTGTGCGTGAGTACATTAATGATAACCCTCGCATGCACATCAGAGACCTGGTGAACCCAGCCCTGATCAGTACCTTCAGCCGTACCATCATTACGTCCCTGACGCTGTTCCTGGTAGTAGTGATCCTGTTCATCTTCGGCGGCGAAGTACTACGCGGCTTCTCCCTGGCCATGATCATCGGTGTGTTGGCAGGTACTTACTCATCCCTGTTCATCGCTACGCCAATCGTAGTGGACACAATGAAAGACAAGAAAGAGCCAGCGCCTACAGCTACTCCAAAAGTAGCGCAGCAGGCACGCTAAGCTATAGCATATAGAAAACTGAAAGCCCGGGGCACTTGTCTCGGGCTTTTTTCATGCTCCCTCCGTGCTTTGAAGACGGACTGTTTTTCGGGGAGACAAAGGGTAATGCCGTCCACTGAAGCGTTCCCATTTGTACTTGTTGAGTCTTCTGACCAACAAGTGCTGGTGAAAACGCACCTCAAGGCGACAGCAACAGCGTTAGTGGCCTTACCTTTTATGTTGACGGCATTGAGACAAAGGTAGGTTATACAGGAAAGCAGTACTGCAGTGGTCCGACAAACCTCCACAGTTTAGCTGCTCCTTATACATGCCTTCCTTACAAGTCCCGGCTCTGCACCTTCGAAATGTGTTTATGGCAGGCTCTAGCAGTCGACCTGCGGCAACAAAGTATAGCTTATATCAGTTGCCAAAAGCAATGGCAAGAGTAAAAGGCAGGAGCGGACGCCTGCGCCGGAAGAGCGTGACCAGCCAAATAAAAAGCCAGCCCCGTCTCCGGGGCTGGCTTTCCTGTAAAATTCAGATTTGCTTATACGGTCACGCCGTCTGCAACTACCTCTTTCACCTGAGGCACCATACGCTTCAGCAGGTTCTCGATACCGGCTTTCAGGGTTACGGTAGCCGAAGGGCAGCCACTGCAAGACCCTTGCAGGTATACGGTTACCACACCGTCGTTGTAAGACTTGAAGGTGATGTTACCGCCATCCTGCTCCACGGCAGGACGCACATAGTTATCCAGCAGGTCGATGATCTTCTTTGATATCTCCTCGTCTTCTGCCGATACCTCACCACTTGTCACCGTCTCAGCTTTTTTAGCGGAGAACCCCTCGTTAAAGATCGGGCCGCCTGCCTCAACGTAAGACTTCAGGAAGGTGCGCAGTTCTGGGATCAGCTTTACCCACTCCAGGTCAGCGCTTTTGGTAACCGTTACGAAGTTGCTTGCGATGAACACACGTGAAACATAGTCAAAGTTGAACAGCTCCTGTGCCAGCGGGGACTCCAGCGCACTCTCCAGGTTAGGATAGTCCACGCTCTGCCCTTCCGGCAACAGCTGCACGTTCATCACAAACTTCATCGACTCAGGGTTCGGGTTTGCCTCAGCGTACACTGAGATCATTTTTTCTTTATTTTCTGTCATGAGAAATCTCTGTTTTAGATTAAAACCTAAGCTTATATATGAAAGTTTCCAAATTTACTGATTATTTCCCACGAAGTAAACCGGTGGTGGCAGGAGCAGCTAAATGTAGCAACATCAGTCGCTGCCCAAGGGGGGCAAATGGGGTTAGCAATTTACCCCAGAAACTGTATCTTTGTGCTGCAAGCACTTTTTTCAACAGACAAAACTAACCAACCCGCACTACACTGATCATGTTAAACAACTTTATCCTGCTCGCACAAGCACAGCATGCGGCTCCAGGTTTCCTGATTATCCCATTCCTGCTTCTGATTGGTATGATCGCTGCAGGCCCTATCTTCTTCGGCCACTTCTGGGAGCACAACTACAAAAAGATTGCCGTAACCCTGGGCCTTACCGTACTGGCTTATTACCTGCTCATTCTGCAGGACTATCACATGCCGGTGCACACCTTCTTTGAGTATGCTTCATTTGCCATCCTGCTCAGCTCCCTCTACATTGCGGCAGGTGGTATTTATATCAATATCAACGCCAACGCCACTCCTGCCATGAACGTGGCCTTGGTTGCCGTAGGTGCGGTTCTGGCAAACTTTGTGGGTACCACAGGAGCATCCCTGCTTTTGATCAGGCCTTTTATCCGCCTGAACGTACACCGCATCAAGCCTTACCAGATCGTGTTCTTCATCTTTATTGTGAGTAATGCCGGTGGTTTGCTTACGCCGCTCGGCGACCCGCCTTTGTTTATCGGTTTCCTGAAGGGCGTGCCGTTCTTCTGGACACTGCAGCACCTGTTTACCCCATGGGTTATCTCCATCGCGCTGCTGTGCCTTATTTTCTTCCTGATTGACCGTCGCAATAAAGAGACGGAGTTCACGCCACGCCCTGAGGTGGTAGCTAAGAATGAGGAGAATACAGAGTTTTATGTAAGCGGCAAGCGCAACCTGTTCTGGCTGGCGATCATCATTGGCGCCATCTTCCTGGACCCTAACGTAATTGACGGCCTGCCGCATATCTACTATGACGGCAACAAGTTCTCATTCCTACGCGAGATCATCCAGCTGTCAGCAGCTTTTGCCTGCTTCCGTTTCTCCAGCAAGACGGCTCTGGCAGGTAACCAGTTCAACTTCCACCCAATTCTGGAGGTAGTGTTCCTGTTCTTCGGTATCTTCTTTACCATGATGCCAGCCCTGCAGCTCTCGGCTGAGATCGCCTCTTCGCCGGCGTTTGCACAGTATATTACCCCAAGCTCACTGTACTGGGCCACAGGTACACTGTCCGGCTTCCTGGATAACGCACCGACCTACGCCAACTTCCTGTCGCTGGCGATGGCCAAGTATGACATGGCGCAGAACATGCCTGTGGAGGTGAAGCAGTTTGCCACCGGTACAGGTGCAGACCCTGGAACGCTGGTGCTGCTGGAGGCCATTTCTCTTTCAGCAGTACTGTTCGGAGCCTTTACCTATATCGGTAATGGCCCTAACTTCATGGTAAAGGCCATTGCAGAGAGCGCCGGCATCAAAATGCCTACTTTCTTCGCCTATATCCTGCGCTTCTCTATTCCGTTCCTGCTGCCAGCCCTGCTGTTAGTGTGGTACCTAGTCGTACACCTGAGACTGTTCTAAAGCGCAGCAAGCCATAACAAAAGCAAACGCGCCAGCCTTACCGAAAGGCTGGCGCGTTTGCTTTTGAGCCTGTATACCTCTTGCCTAAAGCTAAAATGCCCGCAGGTTTGCTTTCCCTGCGGGCATTTTATCAACAGTAGCAGTAGCTCTTAACTAAAGTAGAAGCTATAACTTATTTGCCTGCTGCCGCATCAGAAAATCGGCCAGCACCAGGGCAGCCATGGCATCCACAATAGGCACTGCACGCGGCAGCACGCAAGGGTCATGACGGCCTTTCCCCTGAAGGGTGATCTCCTCACCGGCATCGTTAATGGTTTGCTGCGGCTGTAGGATAGTGGCCACCGGCTTGAAGGCAACATTGAAGTAGATGTCCTGTCCGTTGCTGATGCCTCCCTGTATACCTCCGGAATTGTTGGTGCGGGTGCGCACGTTGCCTGACTCATCGGTGTAGAACTGGTCGTTGTGCTCAGAGCCGCGCAGCTTCACGCCCTCAAAGCCACTGCCATACTCAAAGCCTTTTACCGCATTGATGCTCAACATCGCCTTGCCCAGCTCTGCATGCAACTTATCGAAAACAGGTTCACCCAACCCGGCCGGAACGCCCTGTACCACGCAGCTCACCACGCCGCCCACTGTATCCAGGCTATTACGCGCTTCCTCTACCACCCCAATCATGCGGGCGGCAATCTTACCGTCCGGGCAGCGTACCTTATTCGAGTCGATCTTGCTGAAGTCGAGTTTGGAGTAGTGCTTGCGCAGTTTTACGCTCCCCACCTGCGATACATAGGCGTGTATGCTGATGCCGTGCTGCCGCAGCAGTTTGGCTGCCAATGCCCCTGCCGCCACGCGGGCTACGGTTTCGCGGGCAGAGCTGCGGCCACCGCCACGGTAGTCGCGGGTGCCATACTTGGCCGTGTAAGTATAGTCGGCGTGCGAGGGCCGGAAAGCGTGCTCAATGTGGCTGTAGTCGTGGCTGTGCTGGTCTTTGTTGTTCACCACCATCGCAATGGGCGTACCAGTGGTTTTACCTTCAAATATACCTGAGAGTACGTTCACCCGGTCTTCCTCCTTACGTGGCGTCGTGATGTCCGACTGGCCCGGGCGGCGGCGGTCCAGCGCCTGCTGTATTTCCTCTGTACTGATCTGCAGCCCTGCGGGGCAGCCGTCAATGATAACGCCCACAGCCGCGCCGTGCGACTCCCCAAAAGTAGTTATCCGGAAAAGCTTTCCGTACGAATTGCTCATGCTCTATTTCTTTATAAAAACGAATGCGGTAATGGCCAGCAGGACAAGCAAAATGATGTTTGTGTACCGTTTGATCTCCTCGAACAGGTGCAGGCTCACCAGAGTGTTGTCTTCGTTTTCGATGATGTTATAAAATGATCCCAGGTCCCGCGACAGTACGATCGCATCGCTGTCGCGGGCGCCGGTTATGTGTACCTGTAGCGTTGGCCGCAGTGTGTCGTAAGTAGCGGCAAGCGGATCAAAATAGATCCACTCCATGGTTTTGCCCAGACTGTAGTCGCCGGGCTCCCGTGGCAGGATGGTGTAGGCAAAGGTTTTGGCCCCTGACACTCTGCCACGCCGCCTGGTTACGTCCTGCCGTACATCGGGCGGATAAAACTCCAGCCCCGGCGGCACTTCCGGTGATGGCGGCATGATAGCGGCCAGGTTTCCCTCCCCCTCCACCTGAAACTGATAGGTGAAGCTTTTGTTTACCGGCACGCTTTTCTGAGACAGGCTTTCGCGCAACCTGTAGCTACCTACCGGAACCACATTGCGCAAGGGGTGCGGCGGCAGCTCTTTTACCTGCACCACCCGCTCTCTGGAGTAAAAGGTCTTAAAGCCTTCCTGACGGTCTTCTGCCAGCAAAGTCGGGTTCTTAGCCACCCTGTACTTGATCATCTTTAGTTGCAGCTGCGGAAAAGTAAACGGCCTGAGGTTGATCGGGTACAGCACAGCCTCATACAGCCGGAAGCGCAGGTAGGGTTTGCCCTGCACCAGTACATTCTCCGGGGTGATCTCGGTGAAATCGAAAGCTTCCTCCCAGGCATTCGGCTGCTTTAGCTGGCGCAGTATGCCGGGCATCTGGTTCGCAAAGTCATGGAAATCCAGCAGGCGCTGATCTTCCTCGGCAAGGTAGAAGTACAGGGTCACTGTCACGCCCTCCCCCACAAACACCTCCTTCTTGCTCGTGTACAGCGACAGGAAAGCGTTATCCTCCTTATCCGTGAACTCCTGCTCCTCCTCCTCTACCACCGCCGGCTGCTCATCCTCCAGGGCGATCAGGTCCGGGAGGTTTGGGCTCTGGGCAGCGTTCGCCTGCATGGGCAAAACCTTGATCGCCTTGCCCGGCGACTGTACCGTCTGCCCGTTTACCTTCATTGAGAAGGGCTTTAGAGTATAGTCTCCTTCTTCCAGGGCTGCATAGTTCTGCGTGACGGTCAGGATAGTGGTGGTGTTGCCCGCAGCTGTGATAGTTTTGGTGGAGGAGTATTTCGTGCTCTTCTTGAACCCTTCAATCTCCGGGAAAGGGCTGTACTCCTTCAGCTGCTGATCCTGCAGCTTAATGGAAACGGTAAAGTACTGATTGATGGGCAGCGGGCTTTTTCCTAGCTCAATATCGATCTGCTGCGCCCATACAGGAGACATGCATATGATTAGCAATATGATAAGTGAGGTTAGAAAACGCATACCTGGAGACCGGACTTACCGGCTGAAGTTAAATCCTATACTTTACAAAAGTAGCAATTTATAACATTCCCACCCCCGCGCGCCTGCAGAACCGTGCATTTTGGCGATCAGTTGGCCGTTGGTTTGCAGGAGGTCTGGCGCACACAGGCAATACTCCCTTACTTACCACACCTGCTAACGTTTACTGCTGTCCCCGTAGTACACCCCTCCCTTGGCACCCTGCAGCGCCTGACAGTGGGTTCCGGTACCCGGACAGCCTGCCTTCTCTCGTCCCGCTACTAAGCCAAGGCTACGCCATCATAACTATGTCATGAATAAAATAGATTTTACAAACAGATTAGAAACAGTTAGTCACCCGGGGATTTTATACTTTCACAATAAGTTTTGACTTATTCACGCAAACAGATATGATTATAACGCTTTCAAAGCACCTTTTTTCCCCTTTGCCGTATTGATGAACAGATTATCATACTACCTAGTAACATGTTAGAATACGTTAAAACCATTCTGTTAAAGGTCAGCTTTGACAAAATGCTGTTTGAAAAGGAGCTTAGAAAAGCTTTTAAAGTTTTAGTGAAGGAGGAGATACAGCAACTAAAGCAATGGTGCTACGAGCAATTCTCAGGCATGTATCTGCTCATCCTAAACAAAGTGTTCTCAAAATCCTCAAGCGTGGTCGCTTGATTCACCATCAAAATCTTCCTGGACAAAGCGGATGTTGCGCATCAGGCCATTATAGCCGGTGCGCTTCACAGCTGCCTTTTTAAACAGCTGCGAAAACACCTCATGTGTTAGCTCCTGCCAGTCACGGCTTTTAAGCTCCTTTAGCTGCGGGTGCGGCGCAAAGGCGGGCTCGCTATGCGGTTTACTGAAGCGGTTCCAGGGGCACACATCCTGACAGATGTCACAACCAAAGACCCAGTTGCCGAACTTGCCCTGCATCTCGTTTGGCAGCTGGTCCTTTAGCTCAATGGTGAAGTAGGAAATGCATTTGCTGCCGTCCACTACGTAGGGCTCTGTGATAGCCCCTGTCGGGCAGGCGTCCAGACAGCGGGTACAGGAGCCGCAGTAATCCTTTATCGGCCCGTCGTATGCCAGCTCCAGGTCAATGATGAGTTCGGCGATAAAGTAGAAGCTACCCACCTGTGGCGTGATCAGGTTGCTGTTCTTGCCGACCCAGCCCAGGCCGCTCTTTTTTGCCCAGGCTTTATCGAGCACGGGGGCAGAGTCAACAAAGCAGCGGCCGCCTACCTCCCCTACCTCCTCGTTGATGTAGCTGAGCAGCGTCTTGAGCTTATCCTTGATCACAAAATGGTAATCGGTACCATAGGCATACTTGGAGATCTTATAGGTATCCTCCTCCGGTTGCTGGCTTTCTTTTTCCGGGTAGTAGTTGAGCAGCAGCGATACGACTGACTTTGCCCCGTCTACGAGCAGGCGTGGGTCCAGGCGCTTGTCGAAATGGTTTTCCATGTAGCGCATCTGCCCGTGCATGTTCTGGTTCAGCCAGCGCTCCAGCCGCGGTGCCTCCTCCTCCAGAAAATCTGCCTTGGATACGCCGCAGTACATAAAGCCCAGCTCCTTTGCCTTCTGCTTGATCAGGTATGTGTATTTCTCTTTGCTCAATTTATACTTGGTGCCGCTGTTTATACTTTAGAGGAAACAAAACTAAGGCAAAATAAATCCGATTTATACTTAAATGGCCAATTACAGCTGAAATCTGCCATTCAGGCTTTACCCTCACCTACTGTACATTTCCGGGCGGATAGTGTCCAATACAGGACATTGCTGCACTTACTCCCGCTCTGGAAACCAGCCTGGTTCGCAGGTTTCACATGCTGCAACAGTTGGCATGCCTTTAGCAGGCATCATCAGACGCAATATTTTTTACGATCATTCATCTAAACCAAAACATACTATGAAAAAGCAAATGATACTCATCCTCTTCCTGTGCCTTGCCATGGCCTGGGGAGCCAAAGCACAGGGCGTGCTGGAGCAGAACGGAAAGGTTTTTCACCTGCACCCCGGGGAAAAAGAATGGAATTACGCCCAGGCCTACCGTAGCGGCAACATGCTCTACATTTCCGGCACTGTAGGCAACGGCGACATGACTCAGGCCATGGAGCGCGTATACAAGACGCTGGACATGACCCTCAAGAAGTACAACCTGGACTTCACGCATGTAGTGAAGGAGAACCTCTACACCAAAGACATGGAGGCGACGAAAAAGGCCCAGGAGATCCGGAGAAAGTACTACGGCAACCACTCCCCGGCTGCCACCTGGGTAGAGATCACGAGGCTGTTCGATGAAGAGTCGGTGCTGGAGGTGGGGCTGATCGCAGAAATAAGCAAAACAGAGTAGCCTCCTCAAAACGAAAAAAAGCAGGCGTAGCGGCCTGCTTTTTTCACTTAATCACAAACAGTTTTCTTAAACTTTCGGCTGATCAAACAAGCCTCCGGATACGACCTCCTGCGGCGGGATCTTGCCCAGGTGACGGTACGCCAGCTCTGTAGCCTCGCGACCACGGGCTGTTCGTTTTATGTATCCTTCCTGAATCAGGAACGGCTCGTATACTTCTTCAATGGTCTCGGACTCCTCTCCACACGCCGTGGCGATGGTGGTTATACCTACCGGCCCGCCTTTAAACTTGTCGATGATCGTCATCAGGATACGGTTGTCCATGTCATCGAGGCCGTTGTGGTCTACGTCCAACGCGTTGAGGGCAAACTTAGCGATCTCTACCGTAATGGTGCCATCGCCTTTTACCTGGGCAAAGTCGCGCGTGCGGCGCAGCAGGTTGTTGGCGATACGCGGTGTACCACGACTGCGGCGGGCGATCTCGAAAGCGGCATCCTCATGTATAGGCGCTCCCAGCAACGCCGAGGAACGCTTCACGATGGAGGTCAGCAACGTGGCGTCGTAGTACTCCAGGCGTGAGTTAATGCTGAAACGGGCACGCAACGGGGCTGTCAGCAAACCGGAGCGCGTAGTGGCACCGATCAGCGTGAACGGGTTCAGGCTGATCTGCACGGAACGGGCATTCGGACCGGAGTCGAGCATGATGTCGATTTTATAGTCCTCCATGGCCGAGTACAGGTACTCCTCCACGATCGGATTCAGGCGGTGAATCTCATCAATGAACAGCACGTCATTCGCCTCCAGGTTCGTGAGCAGGCCCGCCAGGTCACTTGGCTTGTCCAGCACCGGACCGGAGGTCATCTTGATACCTGCGTCCAGCTCAGAGGCAATGATGTGCGACAACGTGGTTTTACCCAAGCCCGGAGGGCCGTGCAACAGCACGTGGTCCAGGGCCTCGCCTCTTCGCTTGGCGGCCAGTACAAATATTTTCAGGTTCTCCACCACCTTATCCTGACCGGTAAAGTCGCGGAAACTAAGCGGGCGGAGCGCTTTATCTATGTCTCGGTCAGCTGGCGACATATGCTCTTTCTCGCCAGTGAGATAATCTTCTCTCATACTATACTTGCTTCTTCTCTATTCAGCCTTTGGAGCTCTTAAAGATAACAGTTTCAGCTGTTCTTTCGCTCCCTTTCAGTTAACGAATTTAGTTATTTTTGCTAATTATTTTATAGCCATTCACCATAAATCTAACCCTATTAGCAAACGCAAAACAAAGTTTATAAAATTTAATGCGGCTGTTGTACCTTGTAACATATGCAAACTCAGCAGCACAAGATCACCAGCCATGCCTTTTTCAGCCCCGGTGACGATTGCCTCAACGCTATTGTAGAAAGTATGGATGAAGCCATGAAAAGTATAAAAATCTGCGTGTTCACGATCAGCGATGATCGCATTACGGAGGCTATCATCCGGACTCACAAGCGGGGCATACCTATAAAGATCATCACCGACAACCATAAACTCCACGACGCCGGTTCGGATATAAAGGAGCTAGCTGTTCGCGGTCTGGAGGTGCGGATAGATAAGACGCGCAGCCATATGCATCACAAGTTCGCCATTTTTGACGAGACACGGGTGCTTACCGGCAGCTACAATTGGACACGCAGCGCCGCCCTGCATAACCACGAGAACATACTTATCACCGATACCGTCAGCATTGTGCAGGACTACAGCCGCGAGTTTGATAGCCTCTGGGGAAGTATGATGAAGTACAACCCCAGCGGCAAGTACAGGAAGGTATATCAGGAAGAAGAGGAGTAGGTGGCCGTTAAATTTGCTCTAGCTTCTGCTGCAGCTCTTCCTGTTCCTGTATAACCGGTAAACAGCCAGAAGCTCGCGGGGGCTGCGCATACATTCCAAAAGGGCTACGAAAACAACAAAGGCAGCCACTCGCGCAGCTGCCTTTCTATGTGTTATGTCCCGGAGGATTGGGAGAAGCCTTACTTAAAAGCCGGTATACCCGTAATATCCGCACCTGTGATGAGTAGGTGAATGTCGTGCGTACCTTCATAGGTGATCACCGACTCCAGGTTCATCATGTGGCGCATGATCGGGTACTCGCCCGTGATGCCCATACCACCGTGGATCTGGCGTGCCTCGCGGGCTATGCGCAGGGCCATGTCCACGTTATTGCGCTTAGCCATTGAGATCTGCTGCGTAGTGGCCTTGCCCTCATTCATCAATGTGCCCAAACGCCAGGCCAGCAGCTGCGCCTTTGTGATGTCCGTTACCATTTCAGCCAGCTTCTTCTGCGTGAGCTGGAAAGCCCCGATTGGCTTATCAAACTGGATACGCTCTTTGCTGTACTGCAGCGCCGATTCGTAGCAGTCGATGGCAGCACCGATGGCACCCCAGGAGATGCCGTAGCGCGCAGAGTCGAGGCAGCCCAGCGGGCCGCGCAAGCCTTCTACATTTGGCAACAGATTTTCCTTTGGCACTTTCACGTTATCAAACACCAGTTCGCCGGTACAGCTGGCGCGCAGGCTCCACTTATTATGGATTTCCGGTGTAGAGAAGCCCTCCATACCGCGCTCCACGATCAAACCTTTGATGCGGCCTTCCTCGTTCTTAGCCCACACCACGGCCACCTGGCACTCCGGCGAGTTAGAGATCCACATCTTGGATCCGTTGAGCAGGTAGTGGTCACCCATGTCCTTGATGTTGGTCATCATGCCGCCCGGGTTAGAGCCAAAGTCGGGCTCCGTCAGGCCAAAGCAGCCCAGCCACTCACCGCTGGCTAGCTTAGGCAGGTACTTTTTGCGTTGCTCCTCAGAGCCATACTTGTAGATCGGGTACATCACCAAAGAGCCCTGCACCGAAGCCGTAGAGCGCATACCGGAATCGCCGCGCTCGATCTCCTGCATGATGATGCCGTAGCTGATGTAGTCGAGGCCACCGCCACCGTACTCGGTCGGAATGGTCGGGCCAAAGGCGCCCACGTCGCCGAATTTCTTCACGATCTCGGATGGGAAGTGCGCCTCCTGTGCCCACTGCTCAATATAGGGGGAGATCTCGCGCTTCACGAAATTGCGCATCGTTTGCCGGATGAGCCTGTGCTCCTCGGTGAGCAGGTCATCAATGTTATAGTAGTCAGGAGCTCCTGTAGATTCGTACGCCATAGCTTTGTTTTAAGGGTTTGAGAAAGGGTAATACGCAAAGTTAAAATTTTCGGCAAAATCACCATGTTCCGGAGGGAAGATAAAAACCTGTACGCACTGTACCTCTCTTCAGGGGATAAACCAGCCATTCGCAAACAGGTTTAAGGTGCACGGGAAACAGAAAGCCCCGCCAAATGGCGGGGCTTTTTGCTGAATACCAATTATTCTATCTATTCATTAGAACTTTACACCCAACGACAATAAAAAGTTACGTGTCGCCTGCGGATAGTAGTAGTTATAGTCATAACGGGTGGCATCGCCGGCATACTGCTCGCTGAAGGTATAGCCGTTAGCCACATACTTCTCGTTCAGCAGGTTGTTTATCAGCAGGGCCACTTCCACCTCTTTCAGGAAAGAAGGGCGAAGCGTGTAGCGCAGGCGCAGGTCTGTTACCTGGTACCCGTCGATCATACGGTCATCAGAAGAGGTGTTGTCCAGGTACTGCTTGCTTACAGTCTTGTACAGCAAAGCGGCTCTAAAGCCCTTCAGCGGCTGTACCTCCAGCTTATGCGCCGACACCACGGCCGGAGAGAAGGAGATGTCCGTTTCTTCGTAGCGGTTCTCCACCACGTTCTCTACGTTGTAGTACTCATCGTACACGTACACCGTCTCACTGTAGTTCTTGATCTTGTTGCGGCTCAGGGTTACGTTAGAGCTCAGTTCTACTTTATCATCCATGTTGATGAGGCCTGCCAACTCTACACCTGTGCGGTAGCTATCCTTGATGTTCGTGCGGAGCGGAGAGCCTACATCGTTCAGCTGGCCCGTGAGCACCAGCTGGTTTTTGTAGTCCATGTAGTAGTAGTTGGCTTCCAGGCTGTAGCGGGAAATGGCGCCCGGCAGGTTCGGGATAGTGCCGCGCAGGCGATAACCCGCCTCCAGGTTGTACAGCGTTTCTGCCTTCGGGCGCTCGCTCTGCTGGTTGTTCAGGGCCTGGTCCGTAAAGTCGCTGCGCACCGGCTCACGGTTACCCACGGCATAGGATGCATACAGCGTCTGGTTGTTGGCCAGCTCGTACGTGACGCCTGCCTTCGGATTCAGGAACTGGAAGTCCACCTGCTGCGTCACGTCGCGCTTGTCGTCGTCAATACCGTCTATTTCGTAGTTGATGGTGCGGTACTGCAGGTCTCCGAACAGCCCCAGCTTGTCTGTCAGCTGGTAGTTTACCTTACCGAAGACGTTGAAGTCGGTTTTGATGGCGTTGTTAAAGTAATACCTGTCTCCGAGTTCGCTGTTGGAGGCGTACCGCGCCCAGATCACCTCGCCGTAGTGATCGCCGTCATACTTGTTCCAGGCACCGCCAAGGGTTGCATTCAGCCTGTTGTCCTCAGAGAAGTAGTTCAGGGCATAGGTAGCGCCGTAGAAGTAGTTGTCGAGCCACTTCTGGCGAACCAGGTCAGAGCGGCTGATCGTGGTGTCTTTCAGCACAACCGGCGCTATATCATATTTGGACAGCTTCTGGTTGTACTTGTACTGCTCGTAATACCCACGGCCACTGGTAAAGTGGAAAGCGCCGCCCAGATTCAGGCGTGGAGCCAGGTCTTTGGAGTAGTGCAGTTGGTAGTGGTCCTGCTGGTAGTTATCCGTTTCGTTCTCGTACGTGAGCGAGTTATAGGTACGGTCTGTCTCCAGCTTGTCTTCCGGCACGCCGTTCCAGGCCTGGTAAGTCTGCTCCTTGCCCGAGAAGGTCACAAACTTCAGCATGCCCGTTTTGCCGTGGTAGCCGGCAGAGAAGTAGTAGGACTTCAGGTCAGAGAAAGCACGGTCCACGTAACCGTCCGAGGAAATTTTGGACAGACGGCCATCCACGGTGAACTTATCGTTCATAAGACCTGTGCCGAACGAAACCGTATGTCTCCAGGTGTCAAAAGACCCAAAGGCATTCACTGCCTCGGCATAGGCCTCACGGTTTACACCGATTGTTCGCACGTTCAGGCTGGCACCAAAAGCGCCCGCACCGTTTGTGGACGTACCCACCCCACGCTGTACCTGGATGTCCTGAATGGAAGAGGCCAGGTCCGGCATGTTCACGAAGAAAGCCCCATGGCTTTCGGCATCGTTAATCGGAATGCCGTTCACCGTTACGTTGATGCGGGTAATGTCGGAGCCACGGATGCGGATACCGGTGTAGCCTATACCTGCGCCGGCATCAGAATTAACCACCACCGAAGGCGTCTGCTCAAGCAGGTAGGGCAAATCCTGCCCAAAGTTGCGCTCTGCAATCTCCTCCTTGCCCACGTTGGTAAAGGTGGTACCTGTTTTCTCATTGGCTCGGGTTGCGGATACCACTACCTCACCGGTCTGCAGGGTTTGCTGCTTCAGAGCGATGTCTACCCGCCCGTTCTGCTGCAGGTTTACCTGGCGTGTCTCCGGCTCATAGCCCAGGTAGCGCACCGTTAAAGTATAGGTGCCGGCAGGAAGGTTATAGAACTCATAGAAGCCGTTCGGCCCTGTGGCGATACCGGTTCCCGCCCCTTCCAGCACCACGTTGGCGCCCGCCAGCGACGCTCCTCTGGCCGCATCGGAAACACGCCCGCTCAGCTTGTACTGAGCAAGCAGCTGCATTGGCAATAGCACTACTGCCAACGCTAAAAATAATCTGTTCATGAAAGTGAAAAAAGAAAATAAGGTGAAACATACAGGCATGCCAGGGGCTAGCAGCCTGCCACAAATTGTTTCCCGTACCGTTCCCTTCGCCAGCATTACCTGGATCAGGTTCAATGGGTATAATCTCAGCCCGATAGTATAGGGCACCCCTAATGGCCGCAAAGGTAAGCCTACTTTCAGCCTAAAACAAACATAAGTCGTATAGTCTTAGTGAGCAGCGGCAATTACTTGATTAAAGAGTTTGATTTTTTTAAGTAAAGGCAATAACCCCACTCCCGAAAAGTACGTTGAAAAGCATAAAAGGGCGAGTTCCCTACAATGAATTGTTGAACAGATTTTGCCGTGCAGACAAACGGCTGAATGTATAAAGATAAAAAGAAGAAACGTGATGATGATCAGCTTATTGTATACTTTAGCATTGCTAACTATACTGGCTTACTATGCTTTTTCGCCACGCACGAAGTACAAAGGTCCGCCATCTACAGACAGCGACGATGATGGAGGAGAACCGCTTGGCGACGACCTGCCAGATTTAGACTTACCACCCGGAGTTTCGCTTCCCTTGAACGATTTTGAGCCTGTTTATGACCTTAAGAAGGTAAAATTCCCGAAATTGCCGGAACCATCGCTCAACTGAGCAGCAAAAGACACTGTAACATGCCCCTGTAATTGCACTATTATGCGATTTCCAGGAGCATGTTTTTTTATCTCAATCCCCGTTCTTTTTCTCATGGGCCTCCCGCAAAGGCCACGGATCCTCTCACTAGAACACCGTGATGGTGAAGGTCCGCTCAAAAGCATGCTTCGGCCCAAGCTCATTGATCCCCTCTTTCTCCTCTAACTTCCCTGAATCTGACGCGCTGCTGGCAATACCGCACCAGGGCTCAATGCAGACGTAAGGCGAGGGACCTGGCTTAGCCCAGATGCCCAGGTATGGGAACCCCTCAAAAGAGAGCTGTATGCGCCGTGGGTTCGCTTTACTCGCCAGTGTTACCCTGTGCGACTTAAGTTCTTTAAGCACAATGGCGTCTTTCTCAAAATAACGGTGGCTGAGCGGCAGCACCTTCCCCTGCTCCATCACCGTCTCTGTCTCCCCGGTCAGCAGCCCTTTATCGTTAAGCAGGTAGCGCCTCAGCGTCTCCTCCTCCTCAAACTCGAGGTAATAGTCGGTGTACTGTTCCTCGGGGTATAGGGGAATGTTAAAGCCCGGATGCCCCCCCACCGAGAACCACATCGATTTCTCATCCTCGTTACGCACCAGGTAGGTCACGGACAACCGGTTGAACTCGAGCTTGTACGCCACCAGCAGCCTGAACTTGAAGGGATACTGCTTCAGCGTCTCCTCATCGTGCTTCAGCTCGAACACCAGCTTGTCCTTCTTCTCCTCCACCAGCCTGAACTCCTTGCGCCGCGCAAAGCCGTGCCGCTGCAGGTGGTAAGTCTCCCCGTCGTAGGTATACTGCTGTTCTGGCAGCTCCCCCACAACAGGGAAAAGGTTAGGCGCATGGCTGGCCCAGACCGCCGGATCGGCCTTCCAGATCAACTCCAGGTTCTCCTCCAGCCTCACAAAGTGCTGCAGCTCCGCCCCTTTGCTCTCAATGCTTACCCGGTAATGCTCGTTCTCTATATGGTGTAGCATAGTTCTGTTTTGTCAATGGTTGTTTTCCAGGAGCAAGGCGTCCACATGCCTGCAGGCTAGCTGCAGCCTCTCTTCGTGCTGCCCGGTGATCTCCACAAAGTTCACCCCGAGCTCCTGCAGTTCTCTTTTATACCAGTCGTAAAAGTACTGCCGGAGGTGTGGGTGCTCCCGTTGCGGATCTGGCTCCCAGGGCAAATCAACGCCCATCAGCAGGCAAAGGTTATAGTCCTGCTGCCTTAGTTTCTCCAGGATCCACTCCGGGCAGTACCCGAAGGCGTGTTCACTCCATATTTTGATCACCAACAGGTCCGTATCAGCGAAAAGTATGCTGCCTGCTTTCTGCAGCGCCTCCTGCTCCAGCGCCAGCTGCCCCCTGGCAATGGCCTCCAGGTCGGAAACGGTATAGGGCCTGCCCAGGGTGTTGATGTAGGAGCGGGCATACTCGGGCACCCACACTGTGTTGTAGTGCCGGGCCAGCAGCTGAGAAAGTGTGGACTTCCCGGTTGACTCCGGCCCTGTGATTGCGATTTTTAGCATAGTTATTGCAGACATAAAAACAGAGGCTGCGCTTAAAGATAAGGCATCGGCGGCACAGTTCTGCAGTTTGCGCACGGCAACCCCTCTGCAACATCAGTTATAGTTGATTTTATTGTAAAATTTCACACAGTAACAACGTATATACTTCGTACTTTTTCTACATTTGTACCCCCTTAAAGCACCTACTATGATTTTGTTTAAAGAGCTGAAAAATAACCAGGACGAGGTTTACTTTTCTGTTGAGACAGACAAGGAAAAAAAGTGGATACACGGGCGTCTTTCTGGCAGGCTAACCATGGAGCAGATCAAGTCTGTAGGTTTGCTTTACCTGGAGCTGCTGCAGCGCACCCCTTACTCCAAAATCCTGCACGACAGCACCCAACTGCAGGGCTCCTATATAGTAGCGAACGAGTGGCTGGAAAGTGTGTGTTTTGCCCCAGCCGCACAGGCAGGCCTGACCAGCCTGGCTGTTGTTGTGCCGGAAGAGCAGGACATTATGCTAGCAACACAGGATCTTAGCAACAAAGCATCTGACAGGTTCAAACTGAGAAGTTTCAGCGAGGTAGAAGAGGCCGAGGAATGGCTGAAGGCGAGCAGGTAGTGGGCATACAGCACCTGTACGCCCACCTGGTTTTACTTAATTTGCAGAAAAGCTATAATCGTAGAAGTTATAGACCTCAACCAGCTTCGGAGTGCGGTCACCGAATTGTCTAAAGCGCAATTGCTTAGGGGTCTCATCCGGAGACTCGTACCCCCACTTCATGCGGTTTTCATACTTAAGCTCTTCGGGTAATTCTAGTTTACGTTGTTTCATATGCTGCAGAGTTTTTAGGTGAAAACTACGCCACAGCTAATATCGCAGCGTTTCTGATACACCTAAGTGTACGCGTCTGCGTCACAACATACTTTAACTTTACAACGATAATGTATGACTATGCTTTAGCCAAGGTATTTAGTTTCTCACGCTCCTTCAGCTCCCTGTTCCACTCTATGTAGCCTTTCGCAGCCAGGATCAGGAAAATAAAGTACAGAAAACTGGTCAGGTACAGCTCCTTATAGGTATAGATCCCCACATACATCACGTCCACCACAAACCACACGATCCAGTTCTCCAGCTGCTTTTTAGCCATCATCCAGTACCCGGCCAGGCTGATGGCGGTCGTGGCCGAATCAGTGTACGAAAGGTCTGCGTCGGTGTAGTTGTCCAGGAAGTAGCCCAGCCCCAGGGTAAACAGCACACCCAGTACGCTCAGCACCAGCATCTCCTTCTTGCCGGCACGTTCCACTTTCCGCTCGGTGTGGTTCTTGCCCCCGTAAAGCCACAGGTACCAGCCGTAGATGCTCGTCACAAAGTAGAAGGCGCTCAGGCCCATATCGGCGTACAGGCGGGCATCGTAGAACACAAACACGTAGGCCCCCACGCTGATCAGCCCCAGCGGCCAGGTCCACACGTTTTGCTTGGCAGCCAGCCATACACAGAAAACACCTGTGATCACCCCGACAAGCTCGATCAGGCTCATCGCCTGCAGGGCTTCTAAAATACTATCCAGAATTTCCATCAACGCAAATTAACAACCTAAAAGCTGTCATTCTGAAAAATTCGTTCCTTAAATTTGAGTTTTGAAACCAATCAAGCCTAAATCCGCTCTATAGGGCGAGTACAGGCCAAAGAAGAAAGCGTATGGATGAGATCACAGTACAGGAGCTGAAAGACAGGCTAGCCCGAAACGGCAAAATACAGCTGGTGGACGTACGCGAACCCGCTGAGTTCGAGATCTGCAACCTGGGGGGCGAGTTGATCCCGCTAGGCGAGCTGCCGAAGCAGGCCGGCCGGATACGCCGCGACGTGCCCGTGGTCGTGATCTGCCACCATGGCTTCCGCAGTGCCCAGGCCATCAACTACCTTACGCAGCGCCTCGGTTACGAGAACCTGCTCAACCTGAAGGGCGGCATCCATGCCTGGGCCACGCAGATAGACCCTACCATGGCAACGTATTAATCCCGGGTTCTTCGCGAGTCCAGGAAGACACAGCCCCCCTTTTCTACCGACCCGAAAAGCGATGCAAAATATTTTTACACCATACTTGCAGCATAATCCGGATATTATTTCGTAGTTTTACGCGGCAAATAAGGAACCCTAATTTATTTGCCATGATCTCCGATCAGTCTAAGATTTTATTTGAGGCGCTCACGTACGATGACGTGCTTCTTCTCCCGGCTTACTCCGAGGTACTCCCACACCAAACAGACACTTCTTCCCAACTGACGCGCAACATCCGCATCAACATTCCGCTGGTTTCGGCTGCCATGGACACCGTAACAGAGGCTGATCTGGCTATTGCAATGGCTCAGGAGGGCGGTATCGGCATTATCCACAAGAACATGTCGATCAAAAAACAGGCTGAGCAGGTACGCAAGGTAAAACGCTCCGAGAGCGGCATGATCCTAGACCCAATCACCCTGAACGAGAACGCCACGCTGGGCGACGCCGTGCAGATCATGACAGAGAACAAGATCGGAGGCATTCCCATTGTAAACCACGACGGCATGCTCACCGGCATCATCACCAACCGCGACCTTCGCTTTGAGAAGGACCTGACACAGAAGATTGCCGGCGTGATGACCAGCCAGAACCTGATCACCGCTGCGAAGGGAACAGATCTTGCCAAGGCGGAGGACATCCTGCAGCAGTACAAAATCGAGAAGCTGCCCGTGGTGGACGAGGCGGGCAAGCTGGTGGGCCTGATCACTTACAAAGACATTCTGAAGAAAAAAGACCGCCCCTTTGCCTGCAAGGATGAGTTCGGCCGTCTGCGCGTAGGTGCTGCCGTGGGTGTTACCCCCGATGTGCTGGACCGCGTAAAGGCGCTGGTAGAGGCCGGTGTAGACGTCATAAGCGTGGACACAGCCCATGGTCACTCCAGAGGCGTGCTGGACGCTGTGCGCAGGATCAAAGAAACACACCCGGACGTGGACCTGATCGCAGGCAACGTGGCGACTGCCGAGGGTGCCAAGGCGTTGGCCGATGCCGGTGCAGATGCCGTGAAAGTAGGCGTTGGTCCGGGCAGTATCTGTACCACACGCGTGATCGCGGGTATTGGTGTGCCACAGCTCTCTGCCGTGATGGAGGCTGCCAGAGGCCTGCAGGGTACTGGCGTTCCGGTGATAGCCGACGGTGGCATCAAGTTCTCCGGCGACATCGTGAAAGCGCTTGCGGGCGGTGCCAGCACTGTGATGATCGGCTCGCTATTAGCCGGTACAGAAGAGGCTCCGGGTGAGATGATCATCTACGAAGGACGTAAGTATAAGACCTATCGTGGCATGGGCTCTGTAGAGGCTATGGAAGAAGGCTCTAAAGACCGTTATTTCCAGGGCAACGAGAAGGACTCCAAGAAACTGGTACCGGAGGGTATTGTGGGCCGCGTGGCGTACAAAGGGCTGGTGAACGAGGTGATCTACCAGCTGGCCGGCGGTTTGCGCGCCGGCATGGGGTACTGCGGCACGTCCACCATCGATAAGTTGCAGGATGCCAAGATGGTGAAGATCAGCGGGGCTGGCCTGCGCGAGAGCCATCCGCACGATGTGCAGATCATGCGCGAAGCGCCAAATTACAGCCGCTAAGCACCATATACACAAAGGCAGTAGGTTCAGTAAAGCTTAACCTGCTGCCTTTTTTTACGTTATGCTAGGTGTTTTTGAAAAACTCATCCCGACACCTTGGCCAAAGAGAAAAATTTTTTCTTACCTTTCATTTCTAAAAACTCTAAAAACAGTCGTTCCCTGTCGCAGCAAAAACTATACACGGTTTTCCGTTTTATGCTATATAGAACAAACGCAAAATCATTGTTAGTTACCACGGCTATTGTTAGCTGGGCTCTGCTGTTGATCAATGTACTGCTGACTGCCGAGAGTATAAGCAAGGGCGGAGAGGCAAAGCTGGCGATCCCCTACATCAACAATGTCCTGATCGTCATATTCATCACCTCTGTTTTCCTTTTCCAGCGCCTGAGCTCTGAGAGCCTCAAGGGCATTGACTTCATCGGCTACCTTTGGAATCTGTTTTCCAAGGCTGGCGTGGCGGCTTACCTAAGTGTGGCCCTTTTTCTGGGGTACCGGCTTTTCACGAGCTACTCCGACACCGGCTCTCCCCTGCTGCTGCACATCGTATACCAGGTAAACTTCGGCCTGCTGGTGGTGTTCCTGGCGAAGGCCTTCTATATCTGGCGCCAGCTCCTGCTCTACCACAAAAACAAGTTCCTGCAGATCGCCTGGGACTGGTTTGAGGTACTGGTCTTCGGCACGTTGCTGCTTACCCTGCTCAACTTCAACTACACCAGTTATATTTTTCTGCCGCTGCTGGCGCTGCTGGGCTTTTACATCCTCTTTCTGTGCACCAACCTGAAGTGGGTCGCTTACCTGACCTTTAACAACAAAACCCGCTCGCTGGTATTGCTGGGCGCCATCCTGCTCAGCTGCTATATTTTCCTGCGCTTTTTCTACCAGCTTGCCGACAGCCCGGCCCTGGTAATCGACTATACTGACGTTGGTTTTTTACTACTGGCCATGCTGTTTGTGGGCCTCTATACCCTGGCGGCCTTCCTGGTGTCGCTCTTCAGCCTGCCCACCTCCACGGTGTTTGAGCAGAAGAGCGAAGACCTGCTCAACTTCCAGCGCCTGAGTCAGTCCATTCAGCAGGGGCAGAGCGAGCCGCAGGTATACGACATGCTCTTCGAGAGTACGATCAAAGCCTCCGATGCCAGCGCTGCCTGGTTTGAGCTGGTCCGGAACAGCGAGCCGCAGGTAACTCACCTGCTCAACATCAACGCCGAGCAGATTAACCGTATCCGGCACCTGCTGCTGGCTTACAACATCCACAACATCGATTACATCAACAACAACCTGGACCGCAACCCGGGCTTCCGGGACCTGACGCTCCCCTGGAAATCACTCATCATCCTGCCCATCAAGTCAAAGCAGCACCTGTTCGGCGTGCTGTACCTGCTCAAGGACATCGAGCAGGGCTTTGACCGGGAAACGGTAAACGTACTCCGCACTTTTACCAGCCAGACCATCCTGACCATTGAGAACCTGCGCCTGGTACACGAATCCCTGCAAAACGAGCGTTATAAAGAAGAGCTGAAGATCGCCAGCCAGGTACAGGAGAGCCTGATCCCGAAAACCTTTCCGGCTGACAGCTGGTTTGAGATCAGCACGCACGCCGTGGCGGCCAAAGAAGTAGGCGGTGACTTTTACGACTTCCTGCAGCTCAGCGAGTCCAGGATTGCCATTATCATCGGCGACGTTTCGGGCAAGGGTATTTCCGCCGCCTTCCACATGGCCCAGATGAAGGGGATCTTCCATGGCCTGATGCAGCAGGACATGCCGCCAAGTGAGTTCATGAAGCAGGCCAACAGCGCCCTGAGCCGGTGTCTGGAGAAAACCTCTTTCATCACTTCTGCGCTATATATCATCGATTATAGGATGAAAGGCTTTATGTTTGCGCGGGCCGGCCACTGCCACACGCTCTACTACAACGCCATGATGGAGGATGTCTTCTACTTCCAGACCGATGGCCTGGGGCTGGGCATCATCCGTGACAAGAGCTACAATAACCACGTGCGGGAAATGTACTATGATTACAACCCCGGCGATGTGATGGTGATCTACACGGACGGGATTGTGGAAGCCCGGAACGCGGCCAATGAGGAGTATGGGGAGGAGCGGCTACAGTACATGCTCACGCAAACATACCACCTGGAGGCAGAAGACATAAAGTGCGCCATTATCAACGACCTGGAAGATTTTACCGGTCCGGGTAACTTATATGACGACCAAACGTTGCTTGTGATTAAATTCAAACCTATTCAACCTAACGAATAACAGAGCCGTAAACATGCCGATGAAAATCACACAAGAAATCAAAGATTCGACCATCATCATGACCCTTGATGGTGAACTGGACGCAAGCTCATCTGTGATACTGGACGAGGAACTGTCTGATCCGGAGATCATGAAGTACAGCAAGATTCTGGTAGACTGCCAAAACCTCCACTACATTTCCTCTGCCGGTCTTGGCGTTTTTATCTCTCACCTGCAGCGCTTCGAGGACGCCCAGATAAAACTTATCTTCTACAACATGCAGGATAAGGTCCGCAACGTCTTTGAGATACTGGGACTTGACCTGCTGATGACAATAGTGTCTAACTATGAGGAAGCAATGTCTGTTGCAGATGAGTAATACCATTGAGGTAAATTGTACTAAAAAGAACCTGAAGCTAATACGGGACTTCGTTACGGAGTATCTGCGCACCCTTACGCTGTCTGATATCCTGATGAACCAGATCGTGCTGGCCGTGGATGAGATATGCGCCAACCTTATCATTCACGCCAACCACGAGGACCCGACCAAGTTTATTACCCTTACCGTGAAGGAGCAGCAGGACATGCTGAAGTTTGAGATATCGGACAATGGCATTGCTTTCCGCAGATCAGAGTACAAGGAGCCAGACATTGAAGAAAATATCCGGATGGGTAAGCGAGGGGGCGTGGGCATAGCCCTCGTGAACCGCATCATGGACAAAGTGGAGTTCACCACGAACGGTACCCGAAACACCTGCCTTCTGTACAAAAAAATACGGTGACGCCCCTTCTTTGCACACTTTTACTGCGCATCCTTCGTTATCCGGAACAAAACAGCGTGCAATAGTATTATAGTGATACTTTTTGACTAATCTGTCAGAAAATTTAATTAAAATTGCATGGTCTGATCCTGATCAGCGAAACTAAGAGTTTGTTTTTAATCAACTTATGCGCAGCAATCACCTACTTGTTGCAGTGGCCCTGGTGTTGGCCGGCTGTACTGCAACAAAGAAGAATGACAAGAAAGAACCTGTTATCGCTACGCTAGGCTCCCAGCCTATCTCTACTTCGGAGTTCCGTTATGTTTATGAAAAGAACAATGGTGGTAACGACGATGCCTATACCCGACAGAGCGTAACCGATTACTTAAACCTCTACACCAACTTCAAGCTAAAAGTAAGAGAAGCTGAGAGCCGTGGTCTTGATACTACCACCGCCTTCAGGAGGGAGCTGGAGGGGTATAAGGAGCAACTGGCACAGCCATACCTGACGGAGAAAAGCGTAACCGACAACCTGGTGAAGGAAGCGTACGAGCGCCTGAAGCAAGAGGTAAATGCCTCTCATATCCTCCTCACGCTGGCCCCGGATGCCGCTCCCGAGGATACCCTGGCCGCCTATAACCGCGCCGTGGAGCTACGCCAGCGGGCCATGGCTGGAGAGAACTTCGGCAGGCTGGCGCAGGAGTTCTCACAGGACCCTTCCGCTGCCGACAATAAAGGCAACCTCGGGTATTTTACCGCTATGCAAATGGTATACCCATTTGAGGACGCCGCCTACAAGACACCTGTCGGCCAGGTTTCGAACCCGGTGCGCACCCGTTTCGGCTATCACCTGATCAAGGTACACGATGTGCGCCCGGCGAAGGGCGAGGTTAAAGTGGCCCATATCATGGTCCGCACCACACCGGGTATGCCAAAGGCAGACTCCCTTGCTGCCAAGCAGCGCATCGATGCGATCTACAAGCGTGCTCAGCGCAATGAAAACTGGAGCAAGCTGGCCGCCGAGTTCTCTGAGGACGCCAACTCAGCCAGTAACGGCGGGGAGTTGCCGTGGTTCGGCACAGGCCGCATGATTCCGTCCTTTGAGGAGGTAGCCTTCAACCTGCAGCGGGAAGGAGAGATCGCCCAGCCGGTGAGCACCCCTTATGGCTGGCACATCATCAAGCTGATCGACAAGCGCGGGCTGCCGGCCTACGAGGACATGGAGCAGAACCTACGCAATAAAATCGCCAAGGACTCCCGTGCCGAGCTCAACAAGGCGGCTTTCCTGAAGCGGATCAAAGGGGAGAATAACTTCACAGAGAACGCCACTGCCAAAGCCACTGCACTGGGCAGTGCCAGCCAGGAGCTCTTGCAGGGCAAGTGGAACTACAACGAAAACGACAAAGCCCTGAAGCAAACGCTGTTCACCATCCAGGGCAAGCAGTACACCATCGGCGACTTTTATGCCTACGCAAAGGCTGAGCAGCGTCCGCGCGCCACAGGCTCGGCGGAGCATGCCATGAACCTGCTCTACGAGGCGTATGTAAACAAGAGCCTGCTGGACTACGAGAAGGCGAACCTGGAGAACAAGCACAACGACTACCGCATGCTGGTGCAGGAGTACCACGACGGCATCCTGCTCTTCCAGCTGATGGATGAGAAAGTGTGGTCCAGAGCCATCGACGACACAACAGGCCTGAAGGCATACTTTGAGCAAAACAGGGAGAAGTATAAATGGGGGCCGCGTGCCGAAGCAACCATCATCAGCGCAGCGAATAAAGAGCTTCTGCAGAAAGCGCAGGAGCAAATTGCCAAGCGCCGTTACCCTGTAAGGTCAGCCAGCCTGACAGATATCCTGTTTGAGCAAAACACTGACAACCTGAGCAGGGCCAGCACGGCAAAGCTGAACGAGCTGGCTGAGCTGCTGAAAAATAACCCCTCGCTCTCGCTGGATGTGAACGGCCATGCCGATGCCCGCGAGGCAGCCTCTAAAAACGATGTGGCCGCTGCCCGTGCGCAGAAGGCAACAAAGTACCTGATAGAAGAAGGAGTACCGGCCACACAGTTGAGCACCAGCATTTACGGTAAAACCAGGCAGGCGGGTCCTGACAACACAGAAACCGGTCGCCGCCGTAACCGCCGCGTTTCCTTCACCCTATACTCTTCCGAGCTGAGCGCTCTGGCTGACCACCTGAATGCCGGCAATCCGCTTGGGGTGCAGATCACGCAAAAGCGATTCCAGAAGGGGGAGCACAAGGTACTGGACGCGGTAACCTGGGAAAAAGGCGCTTACACGACGCAGCAGAACGGCCGCGAGTACCTGGTTATAATTGAGGAGGTACTGGAGCCAGCTTACAAGGAGCTGAACGAAACCCGTGGCTTGGTGATCTCGGATTACCAGAATTACCTGGAACAGCAGTGGGTGCAGCAACTCCGTGAGAAATACCCTGTTACCATCAGGCAGGAGGAAGTAGATAAACTGGTCCAGCAGTAAGCGCCCGGCCGGAACTGGTCCTTAATTTGCTCTGCAAGTCAGGGGAATTCAGAATAAAAGAAGTAATTTGTGCGTTGATTCAGCAGCGCACGCTATCAATATGTTTACAACCTTGAGAAAGAAAAGCCTTATCGCCAAACTGGCCCTTGTCGTTTTATGCTCCATCCTGACCTCTGTTGTGGCCTTCGCACAGGCCCCGGTGCAGCGCAAAGTGGATGGGATCATTGCTAAAATTGACAACCATGTTATCCTGCGCTCCGACCTGGAGTTCAGCTACCTGCAGTATCTGGCGCAGTCAAAGCAGCAGCCAAACGAAGACCTTAAATGCGAGATCTTCAAGTCACTGGTACAGGATAAACTCCTGCTGGCCCGTGCCGAGGTAGACTCCGTTGTGGTGGAAGACGCCATGGTGGCGGGTGAGTTGAACCGCCGCATCGAGTACCTGACCGCACAGGTGGGCGGTGTGGAACGCCTGGAGCAGTACTACAACAAGAGCGTGCGTCAGCTGAAGGAAGAGCTTCGCCGCACCGTGAAGGAGCAGATGGTGATGGAGAAAATGCAACGCGAGATCACCAGCAAGGTGGCCGTAACGCCAAAGGAGATCAAAAAATATTTCAACTCCATTCCGCAGGACAGCCTGCCGTATTTCTCCAGCGAGGTGGAGCTGGGGCAGATCGTAAAATATGCCCAGGTAAATAAGCAGCAGAAATTGGCTGCCCGCCAACAACTGGAAGAGATCCGGAAGCGTATACTTGCCGGCGAGGACTTTGCAACGCTAGCCAGACAATATTCCCAGGACCCGGGATCAGCACAGGCCGGTGGGGAGCTTGGCTTCTTTAAGAAGAAAGAGCTTGTACCTGAGTATGAGGCAACTGCTCTGCGCCTGGAGCCGGGACAGATCTCTAATGTGGTGGAGTCGCAGTTTGGATTCCACCTGATTCAGCTGATCGAGCGCAGAGGCCAGGAGTTCAACACACGTCATATCCTGATCAAGCCGGCTACCGCAGCAGTTGACGTAAAGGAGGCTGCCGCTGTGCTGGACAGTGTGCGTACCCTGGTCATGAACGACAGCCTTACCTTTGCCAAGGCTGCCAAAGAGTTCTCGGACGACAAGAACACCAAAGACAACGGCGGCATGCTGACCAGCCGCGCCACGGGCAGCACCTACATCCCCATGGACCAGGTGGATCCGTCTATCTTCTTTGTGATCGACACGATGGAGGTTGGGGAGATATCCAAGCCGATCCCGTTCCGTACGGAGGATGGCCAAGAGGCGGTGCGCATCATTCAGCTAAAAGCAAAGTCGGCGCCGCACCTGGCAAACCTGAAGGATGACTACCAGAAGATCGCCACCGCGGCCCTGAACGAGAAGCGTGGCAAAGCGGTGGATGACTGGTTCAGGAAAAACATAGATACCGTTTACATTGAAATAGATCCGGAGTACCAGGATTGCCAGGCGCTCCAACTAACCCAATAGACAAACAATGATGCAGTATTCCTCTGACAAAGAAGCAGCAGACGCGCTACACAGGGCTTACCGGGAGTTAACCTCCGAGATCTCAAAGGTAATTGTAGGGCAGGACGAGGTAGTAAGATTAGTACTCACAGCTGTTTTTTGTCAGGGGCACTGCCTGCTGGTAGGCGTACCGGGTTTGGCGAAGACCCTGCTTATCCAGACCATTGCCTCCACACTGGATATGTCCTTCAGCCGGGTACAGTTCACCCCCGACCTTATGCCTTCCGATATCGTAGGCGCTGAGACGCTGGACAAGGACCGCAACTTCAGGTTTGTCAAAGGCCCTCTCTTCGCCAACATCGTGCTGGCCGACGAAATAAACCGCACCCCTCCCAAAACACAGGCCGCTTTACTAGAGGCTATGCAGGAGCATGCGGCTACCGTAGCCGGGCACAAGTACGACCTGCCAAGACCTTTCTTCGTACTGGCCACGCAGAACCCCATTGAGCAGGAAGGCACCTATCCCCTGCCCGAGGCACAGCTGGACCGCTTTATGTTCAACATCACGCTGGGCTACCCAAGCTACGAATCAGAGTTGCAGATCGTGAAAAACACCACCGGGGCGGCTGTCAGCCAGCTAGAGCGCATTCTGCATGCGGATGACATCATTGCCTTTCAGCAACTGGTGCGCCGGGTGCCGGTAGTAGACAATGTGGTGGAGTACGCCGTACAGCTGGTGCATAAAACACGCCCCAACATGCCGATGGCCTCACAGCTGGCAAACGAGTACCTGGAGTGGGGAGCAGGCCCGAGAGCCTCTCAGCACCTGATCGTGGGGGCCAAGTGCAACGCGATCCTAAACGGCAAGTACAGTCCGGACATTGAAGATGTGCAGGCGGTTGCCCTGCCTATCCTGCGTCACCGCATTGTCCGCAATTTCAAAGCAGAGGCAGAGGGGATCACAGAGGAGAAGATCATCCAGGAGTTGGTCCACTCCCTGCAGCCAGCCTAACAGCACCGGAGCACGTTCAGCACGATTAGGCCGCCGCTAATTGGATGTAAGCCAAATTGGTGTAATTTTGCATCCGTAGTTTTACAAAATCACATTATAGCATTATGGAAGCGGCTGCTTTATACCTTCGCTTTAAAGATAACCTGGCCACGATCGCCGGCGCACTTAAGAGCAAACTGGAAGTGCGTTCTATGCCTTACAACACCTCCCTCCCGCTGGAGATAGACCTGCTGGCCGACCTGTTGCGCCTGCACGGCCTGGAGTTCTCCTCTGCTACGCCTGGCGCTGCACGCCTGTTTGATTTCCAGCAGTGGTATGCCCAGCACGAGGAGCAGGTAAACGAGGTGATGCACCGTGTGCTGGAGGATAAGAAGGCTTACATGAAAACGGCCACAGGCACTGTCCTGCAGAAAGAAATGCTGTACCGTCGCCTGGAGTACTTCAAGGAAACGGCCCACACGCTGGAGGTAATGATGACACAACAACAACTGCACAGCCCAAAGCACTTCAACTACCCGTACCTGAATGCTTAAGCAGTAGTAGCTAAACACATAAAAAGCCGCAGCCGACTTTCATTGGCTGCGGCTTTCGTGTTTCATACTGCCTCCTGTAGCAGATTACTTCCGTACGGAAGTGTGCCCCTCTTTGGAGTGATCCAGGTCCAGGTCACCCTTAGGCTGCTTTTTCAGATTGTCAGCTGCCATGTCACCGGCGGGCCCCTTGGCGATAAGCGTACCGCCATCCACTGGCCAAACCGCTCCTGTTACGTAAGAGGCCTCGTCAGACGCCAGGAACAGGTAAACGTTGGCTACTTCCTCTGGCGTACCTCTGCGCCCCATCAGCGTGCCCTGCGTCACCATCTGCTCCATCTGGCTGTCCATGGGGCCTGTTTCCTTGTGCGTCCAGCTTGTGTCTATCGGACCGGGGGCCACTATATTACAGCGCACACCTTTCTGTGCCTGTTCTGCAGCCAGCCCCTTTGTGAAGGCATGGTTAAAGCCCTTAGTGCCGCCATACGGTGCGTTTTGTGCGATACCCAAAATACCGGACTCCGAACCGGCCGTCACGATGTTACCCTTTGTTCTCTGCAGCTCCGGCAGGGCCGCTTTACACATAGAGAAGACTGTTTTGATGTTGTTCCTGAGCAGGTAATCGAACGCCTCCTCCGAGTACTCAGACAGCATGTTCGTCTCCGGGAAGGTACCTGCGTTGTTGATCAGGATGTCGAGCTTTTCGTACTGCTTCACGGCCAGGTCTACGCACCTTTTGGCATTGGCCTCCGTGGACAGGTCTCCGGTAAAGGCAATGGCAGTGCCTCCCTCCTGCTGTATGCTCTTGGCCACGTCTTCTACCGGATCTTCCGGAAAGCCGGCCACCACTACTTTTGCCCCTTCTTTGGCGAACTTCTTACAGATGGCCTCGCCTATACCTGTGCCACCGCCGGTTACGATGGCTACTTTTCCTTCAAGTCTGTTTCCCATTTTGTTTTCAGATTACGCTTTAGGTTAATTAGATACAATTGTTGTCTATAAGTTAACGAGGAAAATAAGGCACGGTTAGTAAACCGATGATTATAAGCAATTTTCCATACATTTCTGAAAGGCTAGCGTATGAATGACCAAGGCACCACTTCCTGTTTAACCAACTAACCCAAATCACAGCATGAACGCTCTATACAATGTTCTGCCGGATTCATTCGAAGAACAACTAGAAACAGAAAACCTACTGCTCCGCCCGTACAGGGAGGGAGATGAAAATGACTTCATGCGCCTGCTACAGGAGAGCGCCTCAAGCCTGAGCCCCACTTTTAGCGAACGGCTGGCACGGGTACGGATGCTGGAGGATGCACGCGTGCAGGTACGCCAACTACGCACAGCCTGGGACAACCGCAGAATGTTTGACTTTGGCGTGTGGCTGAAAAAAGAGGAAAAGTACATTGGGGACGTAACCCTGAAAAACCTGAACCACCGCATCCCCAAGGCGGAAATAGGCTTGTATTTTACCAACTGGCCTGAGACAAGAAGCTATGCCCTGGAGGCACTGCAGAAAGTGGTGAGCTTTGCCTTCGACACGCTTCACCTGAACAAGGTGTACATCCGCTGCTGTGCCTCCAGTGTCTTTTATGGCGAACTGGCCCAGGACTGCGGCTTTAGGCAGGAAGGGCTCCTGCGCAGTGACCACCGTGGCGTGGACGCTGACGGATTGCTGGATGTGATGTATTACGGCATGACACGCCAGGACTACGAGCTAAGCCAGGATGAGGCAAAAAAAGGAAGCGCCACCTCAGTGGCTTAGCCATGGGCCGGAGCTACACACCCTGTTTTTGTACCTTCTGCCCCAGGCACAGCGCGGTAAGAGCTTGCTCTATCTCCTGGGCTTCGCCACAAAGAAATCCGTATCAAACGTGAGGTAGAACGCATTGGAGAACTCCAGCTTGGGGTCGTTGAGATCCAGCACGGGCTCCAGGCGAAGGGTCAGGTACAGGTTGCTCAGGATTTCGATGTCCTTCATCAGCCGCAGGATGAGCAGTCTCCGCTCCTCCTGCTGGTAGTCGGGGTATTTAAAGGTAGTAGAGGCGGATTGGTACAACCGGCCGCCTAAATCCGCAATGTAGCCATCGCCCTGCCAGTAGCTCAGCATCACATCCTGGTACTTGGTGTCTGCACCGGCATTCAAATAGATGCCATGGCCCTGCTCGTAGGGCAATAGGCGCTCATTGGAGAAATCCTTAAAGCCCACCAGGTAGTTTTTGGTGTACAGCCGGTGCAGTATGCCTTGGCTGTACTCCTTCTCCAGCTCCAGCCCTACCGCCATGTTCACGACCGTGAGAAGCGGCAACTCCGAGGCATCGATCTGCCCGCCCCTGTGCTGGGCCGTGAACTGGATGGGCAGCGTTAAGCGTACGCTATCCGACAGGGTATGCCTCCCCTCCCGCTCCAGCAGCTCAATGGCGACCACTGCCCCCCCATTTACCTGCTCCTGATCATCCTCACCCCGGTACAGCATGTTAAACCAGTCTGCCCAGGCATCCACGCGTACCCTGTCTGTCTGTAGCTGGTACTGCAGACCGCTCTCCAGCCGGTTTGTGATCACCCTTTCAAAATCGTAGAGCGGCTCTATGTAACCGTGGTTCAGGTTGCCCTCCAGCGTGCCGAAAATAAGCGACCAGTTCTCCCGCTGTATCTTGGCCGTGAAGGTTGGCGCGATTTGCTCGTAGCCTGAGCTCCCGAAGTCTTTCCATAGGAAAGCACCTGCCTCCAGGCGGACGAAAGGGGCAGGGTAATAGATCAGTTTTGGGTTCAGGTGATAGCCAAACAAGGTGTAGCCGTCAGCTATTTTGTTGAAGTACTCGTTGTTCTTGGAGAAGCCGAAAGCATAGAGTCCAAATCTAATTTCATTAGCATTACCTGCCTGCACGGGCAGCCTTTGGCGCAGGGCTTCGTTGTTAAGCTGGGCATGCACCAACCCACTGCTAAACAATAGCAATACAAGAGTTAGAAGCTTAAAAAAGCGCATAAATTTGTCCTGAAAATGGCACAAAAAGGGAGCAGCTGTTGTTATGATCAGACGGCAGCAAACAGCTAAAAAAATTAGTAAAATAGTTTTTTGCTTTCTTGCAAATAGCTGCCGAAAGTAGTACTTTCACCTTCAATATAAAGCTAATTAATTAAACACACATGAGCGTAAGCAACGAAAAACTTAAAGCCCTGCAGCTGACCATGGACAAGCTCGACAAAACTTACGGTAAAGGCACCGTAATGAAGTTGAGTGATAACCGGGTAGAAGATATACCTGCTATCTCTACCGGCTCGCTTGGGTTGGATATTGCTTTGGGTATAGGCGGTTTGCCACGTGGCCGTGTAGTAGAAATCTACGGTCCGGAGTCTTCTGGTAAAACCACGCTTACCATGCACTGCATTGCCGAGGCACAAAGAAAAGGTGGCATCGCGGCGTTTATCGATGCAGAGCACGCATTTGACAAGGTATACGCCCAGAAACTGGGAATCGATACAGAAAACCTGCTGATCTCTCAGCCTGACAATGGTGAGCAGGCCCTGGAGATCGCCGATCACCTGATCCGCTCAGGCGCTATAGATATTATTGTGATTGACTCCGTTGCTGCTCTTGTACCGAAAGGCGAGCTGGAAGGCGACATGGGTGACAGCAAAATGGGTCTGCAGGCACGTTTAATGTCGCAGGCACTGCGTAAGCTTACCGGTACAATCAACAAAACCGGCTGTACCTGTATCTTTATCAACCAGCTGCGCGAGAAGATCGGTGTGATGTTCGGTAACCCGGAGACAACCACAGGCGGTAACGCCCTGAAGTTCTACGCTTCGGTACGCCTGGATATCCGCCGCGTTGGCCAGATCAAGGAAAGCGCTGATAACATTACCGGTAACCGCACGCGCGTGAAGGTTGTGAAGAACAAAGTAGCGCCTCCTTTCAAAGTGGTAGAGTTCGACATCATGTACGGTGAGGGTATCTCTAAAGTAGGTGAGGTGCTTGACCTGGGCGTAGAGCTGGGTATCGTGCAGAAGTCCGGTTCATGGTTCTCGTACAACGGCGATAAGCTGGGGCAGGGCCGTGACGGGGTGAAGCAGATCCTGCTGGACAACCCTGAGCTGATGGAGGAGATCGAAGGCAAGATCAGAGCGATCGTTAAAGGAGAGCCTGAGAAAGTAGCCGCCGCACTGGATGACTCAGCTGCCGCTGCCGCCGAATGAACTTTATTCCCAAACTATAAGTAATAAAAAGGAGCTATGCTAGATAGCTCCTTTTTTGCTTTATAATGAGTTGATTAGCTGCAAATATCTGTTTAACTTGGTAACAGAGGAATGGTTGGTATAATACTTGATTAAAAAGTGCTATATACAACTACCCAAGACAGCTTAGTTTATGAAGAAGTTTTTCCCGGTTATACTTGTGGCCCTTTTGACCACCTTTGGTTTCGCAGCGAAAGACAGCATGCGCAGTATACCAAACAACAGCTTCTCTTCCGGCGAGGTGCTGAAGTACAAGGTCCATTATGGCCCTATTACAGCAGCAGAAGCAGTGATCGACGTTGCGCCAACACTGCAGTACATCAACGGCAGGCCGTGCTACCGCGCCACAGTGTACGGCAAAACAAACAGTTCCTTCGATCTTTTTATCAGGATACGCGACACCTGGCAGTCTTACATCGACACCGCGGCGCTGGTACCGCACCGCTCCTTCAGAAACATTGAGGAGGGCAACTACCGCAAACGCGAGACCGTGGACTTTGACCACTACAAGAACACGGCCTTTGTGGAGAAAAAGAAGCGGGACAAGGCGAAAGAAACCAAGAACTTCAGGGTGCCGGACAATGTGCAGGACATCGTGAGCGGCTTTTATTTCCTGCGCACCGTCAACTACGACAACATGCGCATAGGCGATAAGGTAAAGGTTCAGGGCTTCTTCGACGAGGAGACCTTCGATATGGAGGTGGTGTTTAAGGGCCGGGAAGTGGTAAGCACAAAGGCCGGCGACATAAAAGCGATCAAACTGATGCCGAGAATGCCTAAAAATGAGAAGTTCAAGGGAGAGAACGCCATTACCGTATACCTATCCGATGACCGGAACAAGATACCCGTGCTGATACAGGCAGAGATGTTTGTAGGCTCCGTGAAGGTAAACCTCTACGAGTATAAAAACCTGAAACACAAACTCATGTTAGCGCAGAACTAACCGAAAGCCAGCTCTGGAAGCTGGCTTTTTTTATACCCGCCTAAAAAGAGAGGCGTGGACCCAAATGTTAAGAAAAGGTTATGATTTGATTATCCTGAATTTAATTGCTATAATGTATAATATCTTTGCAGTGGAAATTAGGTATTGCAGTAGGAATTATGAAAGCTGGCAACACTGATTTGGTTACCATTACCGCATGGCGTCGGAAGCCGCTGGCTGTACCTCACCCTTTTCAACCCCTAATCCATAAAACTGTGCAAACTGCATCAAACTACAAGATCTTGGTAGTGGACGACGATCCGGACATCGTGGAGCTGCTACAATACAACCTGACACGCGAAGGGTATGACGTCTACGTGGCTGAAAATGGCAAGAAGGCCATTGAACTTGCCCAGGAGGTGAAGCCAGACGTGGTTCTCATGGACGTGATGATGCCTGTGCTGGACGGCATCGCGGCCTGCCGCCAGCTGCGTGAGATGGCCGAGTTCCGTAACACCCACATCATCTTCCTGACGGCACGCTCGGAGGAGTTCTCGGAGGTGGCCGCCTTCGAGGCCGGCGCCGATGACTTCATCACAAAACCGATCAAGCCGCGCGCCCTGCTCAGCCGCCTGGCAGCCTATATGCGTCGCGACTCACAGCAGGAAGAAGAGGAGCAGGTAATCGAGATCGGCAACCTGCGCATAGACCGCACCAGCTTTGCCGTTTACAAAGACCAGGAAAAAATCACCCTGCCTAAAAAAGAGTTTGAACTGCTGGCCTTTCTGGCCGCTACCCCTAACAAGGTGTTCAGCCGTGAGGAACTATTGAACAACGTTTGGGGAAATGATGTTTATGTGATTGCCCGTACCGTGGATGTGCACATTCGGAAAGTGCGCGAGAAGATCGGTGAGGAGAACATCAAAACTATCAAAGGTGTGGGCTACAAGTTCAACACTGACTAATAAATGAATTTCAATTCACGTACGCTTGCCCTTTTAATATCACTGGCGGTAGCAGTTGTGCTCACCGCCTTTCTTGCTTTAGCCAGCTACTTCTCCTCGGAAGGCCTGAAGGTGGCGCTGGTGCTCGTCTTTATCAGCTGCTTCTTTCTGGTGCATTTCTCCTACGAGGCCCTGGTTTTCCGCGAGATAAAGAACGTGTACTCCAGCCTGGACAAGGTTAAGCGCCAGGACTTCAAAAAGGTGGAGAGCAAGTCCATTTTCACCGCCGACCCCTTAACCAAGATAAAAGACGAGATCTACCAGATTGCGGAGCGGAAGCAGCAGGAGATCGATGAGCTGAAGCGCCTGCAGTCCATGCGCCGCGAGTTTTTGGCCGATGTGTCGCATGAGCTGAAAACGCCGATCTTTGCCGCCCAGGGTTTTATCCATACCCTGTTGGACGGCGCCATGGACGACCCGAATGTGCGCGAGCGGTTCCTGCAAAAGGCAGCCAAAAGCCTGGATGGCCTGGATGCCCTGGTGCAGGACCTGATCAGCATCTCTCAGTTTGAGAAGGGGGTAGTGAAGATGAACAAACGTAATTTTGACGTGGTGCACCTGATGCATGAGGTGTTTGAGCAGCTGGAGCAAAAGGCCGCACAGCACGAGATCTCCCTCCACCTGGAAACTGCACCGGACGAGCAGATCATGCTGTATGCCGACCCGAACCGCATGCGCCAGGTATTCATCAACCTTATTGACAACGCCATCAAGTATGGGCGTAAGGGCGGTAACATCTGGATCATGTTCGACGAGGGACGCAAGAAGTACACCATCACGGTAAAAGACGACGGCAGTGGTATAGCCCAGGAGCACATCAACCGCATTTTTGAGCGCTTCTACCGCATTGACAAAAGCCGTGCCCGTGATACCAGCAGCACTGGCCTTGGGCTGGCCATTTGTAAGCACATTGTAGAAGCACACCGCTCTTTCATCGCTGTGAAAAGCGAACTGGGCAAAGGCACCACCCTCCGCTTCAAGCTACCCAAGGCCAAAAAAGATTAAGGCCCCGCTGAGCAGGCATACTGAACTAACTGGCATAAAAAATATGTATCTTTGCAGAATGCACAACCGCCCCGTTGGTTGTGCTTTACCTGTTTTTAGAGTTTAGAGAATGAAGTACCCGGTTTTTAAGGACCTGATCATATTTGAGAATGAGGATTACGTGGTGGTGAACAAGCCGCCGTTTCTGGCTACGCTGGAAGACCGTACGCCCAACACCACTAACCTGCTGAAGATTGCCCGCCAATACAACCCGGACCTGCAGGCCTGCCACCGCCTGGACAAGGACACCTCCGGCTGCCTTGCCTTCGCTAAAAACCCGGAGGCATACCGTCACCTGTCCATGCAGTTTGAGCACCGCCAGGTATACAAGGTGTACCATGCCGTGGCTTGGGGCGTGCATAAGTTTGAGGATGAGCTGGTAAGCAGAGCCATTTTACCCAACGCCAAAGGGGTGGCGCACCTGAGTCCGAAAGGCAAGCCAGCCGAGACCTATTTTACCACGCTGGAGAACTTTAGCCGGCATACCCTGGTAGAGTGCATGCCGGTAACAGGCCGCCTGCACCAGATCCGTGTGCACCTGGCGTACCTGGGGGCTAACATCGTGGGTGACGAACTCTATGGCGGTGAGCAGCTGTACCTAAGCAATCTAAAAAGAGGGTATAACCTAAAGAAAGACACTGAAGAGCTACCGCTTATCAAGCGTTTTGCGCTGCACTCCTTCAACCTCGGCTTTACGCTGCTGAACGAGGAGCCAGTAAAGATAGAGGCACCTTACCCGAAAGACTTTGCCGTGCTGGTAAAACAGCTGCGCGCGCATTAAATGAGTGTTATAGCGTATCACCAAACAGAAAGGCCGCTGGATCAATCCTCCAGCGGCCTTTCTGTTTGGTGATACGCCACAAGGCTACCCGCTTACCTTCAGCACGATTTTTCCGATATTCTTATTTTCCTCCATGTAACGGTGCGCGGCAGCCACGTCCTTCCAGTTAAAGACAGAGTCTACAACAGGCCACATACAACCATCCGCAAAGAGCGGCATGGCAAAGGCACTCATCTCCTGCGTGAGCCGGATCTGGTACTCTTTGGAGCGGGAGCGTAGGGTAGAGCCAATCAACTGCAGCCGCTTGATCAGGATCTGCCGTAAGTCAAACCCCTCTACTTTGCCGCCTCCCAGGCTGGCAAGCAGCACCAGACGGCCATCCTGCCGCAGGCACTCGATGTTCTGCTTAAAGTAGGGCCCGGCAACAAAATCCACGATCACATCCACTCCCTCACCGTTTGTATGCGCCAGCACCTCGTCCTCAAAAGGCACCTCTTTATAGTTAATGGCCCTGCTCGCGCCAAGCTTACGGCAGGCCTCCAGCTTCTGCTCCGATGCCGTCACCAGCACCTCGGCCCGCATGGCCCGGGCCAGCTGTATTGCCGCGGTACCTACCCCACTGGCACCGGCATGTATCAGCACCCGTTCCCCGGCCTGCAGTTTGCCGAGCCACGCCAAGGCCTGGTAAGCCGTCAGGAAGACCTCAGGAATGGCCGCGGCCTCCTCCATACTCAGGTTCTGAGGTACCGGCATCGCCATCTCCTCATGTATGATGGCACACTCGGCATAGCCTCCGCCTGGCAAGAGGCCAAATACCTTGTCACCCTTTTTAAAGCGGGTGCACTTCAAGCCGGCCTCCACTACCTCTCCGGCAATCTCCAGCCCCAGCAGCGGGCTGGCTCCTTTGGGCGGCGGGTACTTGCCCTGTCGCTGCAAAGTATCGGCACGGTTGAGGGCCGTGGCGTGCACCTTCACCAGCAGTTCATAGGGATTGGGCAAAGGCTGCTCGTACTCGCCCAACACAAGCTGCTCAGGTCCTCCGGGTTCTTTTACAAGTATAGCTCTCATAGTTTCTTTGTAATTGATGTTGTAGACGAAAGATTCGCATAGAAGGATGTGCATACCCTATACCTTGCCTGCTATTCTCTGCGGATAGCCTCCACCGGGTCAAGCTTGGCGGCGCGGGTGGCGGGGTAGGTTCCGAAGATGATGCCTATGATTACTGCTATGACGGCAATGATCACAAAGGTGTCGAGGGTATAGGCAGCCTGGAACTCCACATCGGCCAGGGCGTTCACCAGAGGCACCAGGCCAAGCGTAGCCAGCACGCCCAGCACCAGCCCAAGTAGGCTCCCCAGCAGCGACACAGAGATGGACTCAGCCAGAAACTGCAGCAGGATATCTCCCTTTTTAGCTCCCATGGCCTTTCGTACGCCTATCTCCACTGTTCGCTCCGTTACCGAGATCAGCAGCACGTTCATGACGCCGATGCCACCCACAATCACCGAAATGCCGACAATCAGCCCCATCACGATCCTGAAAAGCAGAAAGCCTTTTGTTGCCTGCGCCACACGTCCTTCATTGGTTATAACGGTAAAATCAGAGGGCTCTCTCTTGAACCGCTGTTTCAACCAATTCTCCACTTCTACCTTCAGATCCGGCACGCGCTCTACATTATCTGCCTCAATAATTACCCGCGGCGGATTTGCTTTCAGCTCCGCTTCGGAAAGCAGCGTAACCGGATAGTACACGCGGGGAGCCTTATCGCCGTCGTCTTTCAAAACGCCTTCCACTTTCAGGGCCATGTCGCCAAGGCTTATGGTTTTACCCAGTACCGCATTTGGCTCCTCACCGGCTGCATGCGCCGCAAAGGCATGGTTCACAAAAGCTACTCTATGGCGGGCATTTATGGCAGCGTTTGAGAAGATTTTTCCGGTGGCGATACCTGTGTTTTGCGCATGATAGGTGTTGATACCATGCACCGAGGCAGCCACGCTTGAGTCACTGGCGGGAAGCTTCACCTGCCGTGTCTCCATTACCTCCATGTACCCACCGCTGACCGGATGCTTAAGCGAGTTCATCAGCTCCTGAAAAAGGTCATAGGTCAGGTAATCGTAACTCTCCTTCTTAACGTACAGGCTATTCTGACTTTTATGCGTTTGGGTTTGCACCATGATTGCCTTCAGCGAGGTAGTCCTGGTAATTTGATCATTCGCATATTTCTCCATCCCATCAATCAGGGACAGCACCGTAACCAGCGCCCCCACCCCGATCACAATACCCAATACAGACAGTAAGGTATGGAACAACCTGGACCGGATGTTCTGCTGCGCCAGCGCAAAGGACACAAGAAGTTTCTTTAGCATAAGACTAAGTATAGGCACAGTTATATTA
>JAJLKL010000096.1:0-3617 GCA_033838975.1 Hymenobacteraceae bacterium
TGCCCGTGCGACTGGAAAGGCAGCAGCTTTACGGTCCAGGTCTCATCTGTGTGCTGCCTGTACTCCCGCATTAAGTCAGAGCTCTCAAAAAAGGCATCGGCGGCGGCTTCGCTTTCCCAGGTGCACATCAGGCCATAGCGCCTGAAATTTGGCTTAATGCTAAAGCCCTTCCCGTGGCCACTGCCCAGCAGCTTGTAAAACAGCAGGCCTTCCACCTTGTTCAGGTGAGGCACCGAGGTGCCCATTTGTGCCAACCCCCAGCGAATATGCCCTTGCCGGATGCCAAAGAGGGTGAGGGTGGTAAAGCGGGCAACTGTCTGATGTGGGGCGTCTTGCAATGCGTTGGGTGTTGGTTTGAGGTTGGCGCTCAGGCAAGATAAATATCCTGCCACACAAAAACACCTGCCAAAGCGAAATGTTTGGCAGGTGCTCTCTGAAATCTATTTACTATACCGAAACGGTTGTTGTTACAGGTTGATCTTCTTGTTGTCCCCCGGATCAGGGCGCTCTCCGGTGATAGCCGCTTTGGCCATTCCGTACAGGTGCACCACGGCGCTGCTAGGAGAATCCCAGTACTCCGCCTTGTCGATGGTTACCTTGATCAGCCCGATGTTCGGGTCGTCTTTTCCTTCCGGGAACCAGGCTTTCATGGCCGGTGACCACAGCTCCTCAATTTTTTGCCTGTCTCTGCTCAAACTTGCTCTGCCTGAAACAGACACGTACAGGTTATCACTTGGTTTGGAATAGCTCAGGTTCACATGCGAGTCGTTCTTGATCTCATGCGACTTGCCGGACTCATACCCGGTGAAGAACCACAGCGCGCCGTCAGCCTTTACCTCCTGCGTTTGCATAGGGCGGCTACGGAGGCTCCCGTCGTCATCCATGGTGGTCATCATGGCTATGTCTATATCCTTAATCTTATCTACCAGTTTCTGTAAGTTTTCCTTCGTGTTTTGATCAATATTCATAGTTTTCTACTTTGTGTTCAGTGATTTTTGATTACGCGGCACAGCGGTTAAGGTTTATGATAAGCCCAACCCGCTGCTCATACTTTACGAACAACTTACTATACGATTAGTTTTACCTAAACTTTACAAACAACAGCATTTGAACTTTCTGGCACACACTTTTCTATCCGGCGACGATGAGGAATTACTGCTTGGTAACTTTATAGCAGACTCGGTAAAAGGACGACAGGCTGAGCTGTACCCGGCCAGAGTGGCACAGGGTATAAAACTGCACCGCCTGATCGACGCCTATACCGACACACATGAAATCGTAGCCGAGACAAAGGCCCGCCTCAGGCCAAGGTATAAAAAGTTTGCCCCCGTTATTGCCGACATCTATTACGACCACTTCCTGGCCAGCCGGTTTAGGGATTATTCAGAGGAGCCGCTAAAGGTATACACAGAGCGAGTGTACCGCGTCATCAGCAAGTACGCAGACCAACTCCCGGTGCGGGTGCAGGGCTTTTTCCCGCACATGCGGCAGCACAACTGGCTGCTTGCCTACGCGCAGGTAGATGGCGTGGCGCGCGCCCTGCAAGGCATGAGCCGCCGGACAGCCTTTCACTCAGGTATGGAGACGGCAGCAGAAGAGCTGCAGAAAAACTATACGTTCTATGCCGCCGATTTTAAGGCTTTCTTTCCGGAGTTGATGAGGTATGTGGAGGAGTTGAGGAGGGAAGGGCTGTACCTGTAAGTCACTTGTGCCTGTCAGTCGCCTCAACCGGGTGCAGTAGTCTTTCCTTTGTCCTTAACGAAGGCGGCCAGGCTGCTGCTGTAGATGCGGCAAAGGGCTAAAAAAGCAAGAGCAGCACAAGTATACCCTCATGCTGCTCTTTATAAATCAACAAGTAAAAATGCTTAGTGCTGCACGCCGCCTTCACCATGCACGTGACCGTGGTCCAGCTCCTCATCGGTGGCCTCACGTACTTTCTCTACTTTACCTTTGAAGTAAAGCTCTTTGCCTGCCAGCGGATGGTTGAAGTCCATTTTCACGGTATCTTCTTTTACTTCTACCACGCGGCCCTGCAGCTGGTTTCCTTCACTGTCTGCCATAGGGATGAAGTTACCTTCCTCCAGCATGTTCTCCGGCACGCTGCCTTCAATTTTGAAAACATCCATTGGCAGGTCTACCAATGCGTTCGGGTTGTACTCGCCGTATCCTTCCTCAGCCTGTAATTTAAAGTCAAAGGTATCGCCCACGTTCAGGCCTTCCAGCTGGTCCTCGAACTGCTCCGGCAAACCGCTCATGCCGTGGATGAACACCATCGGATGCTCCTCGTTGGCAGTCTCAATCAGGCTCTGCTCGCCTTGCTCATCATTTATTCTTAACTCGTAGGTGAGTGTTACCACTTTCGTCTTTTCAACTTTCATGATCTCGCTAATTTTTGTGTAGAATCAGAAAGGTAGGCATTTCATCCGCCAATTCTAAGCCTGGAGCCGATTATCTGGCCTAACTCCTGATCCCGCTACATCTTTTATACTTTACGGCATGCACTCTGTCAGCTCCCAGGCGCTTCGGTAAGCGTTTATACTTTCTACGTAAGAAAGGAACGCAGCGTAGAACGGATGCTGGCTTAATGTGGCACTGTCGCCAACCACCACCAGCTTCTTCTTGGCCCGTGTCATGGCTACGTTCATGCGGCGGATGTCGGCCAAAAAGCCGATCTCACCCGCGTCGTTGCTGCGCGTCATGCTGATGTAAATGATGTCGCGCTCCTGTCCCTGGAAGCTGTCTACCGTACCTACGGACAGGTGGCGCTTCTGCTTCAGCTCATGCAGCAACAGCGTATGCTCCACCCGGTCCTGCAGGTAATTGATCTGGGCTCGGTAGGGGGCGATCACGCCGATACGCAGATGCTCCACTTCCTCATCGGCATGGGAGTAATCCTTCAGCAGGTGCGTCAGGTGGTTAAGCAGCAGGTTCGCCTCATCGGGGTTGGCTGAGCTCTGGCTTTCCGGTGTCTCTACCTCGTTATAGCCACACCCGGCCGTATCCACGAACTCCACCGCCAGGCCCGGGGCAAAATGCGGGTTAAACTCGTGCAGATCGCTGCTGTGCACGCTTTCATGCGCCATCAGGCCGCTGTTGTAAAACTGCTGGTTCGAGAACTCCATGATGTGGTGGTGCATCCGGTACTGCGTTTTCAGCATTACCGCCACCTCCGGCTGCCGCTCGATGCACTTTTCAAACAACGTTTTGCTCAGGCCGCCCTTGTCCGCCTCAAAAGACTTCACCGTAGGGGGCAGCTGGCAGTGGTCACCAGCCAGCACCACACGCTTGGCTCTGGAAATCGGGATCCAACAGGCCGGCTCCAGTGCCTGCGCCGCCTCATCAATGAACACGGTGTCATACTCCACGTGGCGGATGGCCTTGTTCGCCGCCCCCACCAGGGTACAGGTGATCACCTGCACATTGTTCAGGAGGTCTTCGGTGATATACTCTTCCACACGGTCTGCCTCTTCCAGCAGGCGATGGCTCTCGGCTTTAAAGAACTGCCGCTGCGCCCGCTCCTCGTACCCGAACTTGCGCTTGTACTGGAACGCCATGCGCTTATACTCCTCGGCTGTTTTACGGTAGTCCTTCAGGCTTTTGTAGGACCTGTGGTTCAT
>JAJLKL010000097.1:0-17468 GCA_033838975.1 Hymenobacteraceae bacterium
CGAGCGCAAGTCTACCGTCAAGTCACCGTTGGCAGTGACATAAGCCGCATTCCATGGCACTCCTTGGCTGTTAGTAAGCGTAGGACCTCCGCCGCTCAGGGCAAAGAACTGAGGATTTGTCATGGCCTCATGGATAAAATCTTCTTTGGCCGCCTTACCATTCAGCAGCTGCATGATCTCCGACTCATCAGCCATCTTTTTCAGTTCACCGCTTATGGGCCCCAGTAGCATTTGGATGGTGGCACCCACAATCTCCAGGTGGCTGAACTCCTCGGTGGCGATGTCCATCAGCATATCGTACTTGTCGGGATAGGGCTGACGGGCAGGAAAGGCTTGCACAAAGTACTGCAGGGCCGCCTTTAGCTCGCCGTTGGCCCCGCCGAACTGTTCGAGCAGCAGGCTGGCAAACTTGGGATCTGGCTTAGATACACGTGCGTTGAATTGTAACTCTTTTACGTGATAAAACATTTTCTTTATTTTTAATGGTTTAACAAATAACCTTTATCAAATTTTAAACGGGGTCAACAATAAAAGGGTACATGCCACCCTCAGCTTTCCCTTCAGCCAATTCTCTGCCTTGCTCCTGCTATTTAGTTGCAGTAGTTTCAGCTCGGCTTCTGTTGCCTGAGCCTATGTTCTCCTATACCAGCTTAACCTTAAGAAAGAGACAGCAGTGGGCTTAAGGCAAGCCCACTGCTGTAGTTGAACAACACTCGACAAGAAGACTAAAGAAGAGAAAGGAACATAGTCAGGTGTTTCACCTAAACCTTCAGCTTGAGATGTTTCTACTCTGTGCTAGATTGCTAAACTAGTAGGAGGGCCGTTTGTCTTCAGCCCTTGGAGCGCATCCGATTGCGCCTAGATGGACGGATCCCTTAAACAAAAATGTTGCAACTGCGTTGGTTTACTTAGGCCTCTTGGCCTTAAGCTGTTTTACTAGTTACTTAACCAAGCTATGAATCACAACCACGAACACAACAACAGCCCCCACAAAGACCTGCTTCACATCCTGGCGCAGTGCGCCGATGAGTGCGACCACTGCTTTGACGCCTGTCTGGAGAACAAGCGGACAGACCAGCTGGTGCGTGCACTCCGGGCCTGCCGGGACTGCGCCAAGATTTGCCGCGTGACAGAAAGCTTTGTGGCCTCCAACTCTACGTTTGCCCAGCGCATGACCGAGCTATGCGCCGAGGTGTGCAAGATGTGCGCCGACATCTGCGACAACCATACAGAGGAAGAGCAGGAGACGATGCACTGCGCCAAAATCTGCCGCGAGTGCGAGGAGGCCTGCAGAAACTACAAAAGCGGGAACGTGGCAGTACCATCCGTAGATTAAGCAGGGTAGCCTCTACAGCTGTTGTTGTCCTGTAGAGTCCCTTCACTCTTTAAGAAACGGAAAACTTATGACGGACGTAAGCACCAATCACCCGAGCGGGCTTCCCTATATTGAGCTGCTGGTGGAGGGGCGCAAAATCTCCTTTCGCAGGGACTGCTTCGGAGAGATCAGCATACACCGGAAGGTGAACGAAGGCGAGTGGGAAGTACTGGCTCAGCGCGTCAGATCGCCTTTCGTGGACAAGGATCCCTTTTCTTCAGGTACCAAGGTTTCCTACTCGGTAGAACTGGAACTTGATGATAAAACGCACCAGTACCAATTGGACGTCAGGCTTTAGGCTTCTGGCTGCCTTTTCCCAGTGCGCCCTTGCGCATACTACCCATGCTGTCAGGGACACCTGACATCAGTGGTACACCAAAAAAAGAAAGAATGGCAACAGAACATTACGCGACACAAGCCGTGTGGAGTGCCGCAGCAGCGGCTACCGCTTTTCCGAAGCTGGCTGAAGACATAGAGGTAGACGTGGCCGTCATCGGCGGCGGCATAACGGGCATCACTACGGCACATAACCTTGCCAAGGCAGGAAAGAGAGTGGCCGTGCTGGAGGCAGGGCGTGTGGGAATGGGCACGACGGGCTCCTCCACCGGAAACCTTTACGCTCCTACCGGGCAGCTGCACAAAATAGCTTCGAAGCATGACGAGGAGACGATGAAAGCAGTGGCTTTCTCCAGAAGCGGTGCTGTCGATTTTATCGAGGAAAGGGTGCACGAGTACTCGATTGACTGCGACTTTAAACGCGTCCCCTGGTATTACTTCACCACAGAGGAAGAAAGTCCTTACAATAAACTGATAGAAAAGGAACTGATGGCAGCCATAAGGTCAGGGTTGCCCGCAACTGGTGTCGCACCTGCTGGCTTTCCCTATAAGGTGTCGAGGATTGTAAGTGTCGGGCACCAGGCACAGTTTAACCCACTGCGGTATGTGCAGCAGTTGGCCGCCGCTGTTGAGGGTGAAGCATGCCGGATATACGAACAGACAAAGGTACTGGGCGTAGAGGCCGGTGCCCCCAGCGTGGTCCACACCAGCCACGGGAAGGTAACGGCAAAGGCAGTGGTCAAAGCCACCCATTCCCCTCTTGGGCGTTATGTGGTGCACACGGAGATGGAAGTGCACCGGGAGTATGCTCTTGCCGTGCGCCTGAAGGGGGATTTGCCGCCTGACGGGATATACTGGCACCTGGAGGGGAAGCAAATGTATTCGGTGCGCCCTTATAGCACTAAGGAGGGGCACTTCCTTTTAGTTCTGGACGCCTCCCACAAGGTAGGCCACGTAGAGCAGACTGAAAAGAGCTTCAAGAAAGTAGAGGAGTACCTGCGATCATACTTCGATGTGGACCAAGTCGTGTACACCTGGGCTGCCCAGCAGTACAAGCCAGCGGACGGCCTCCCCTATGTCGGCACCAGCTTCACAGAGGAAAATATTTACATTGCTACCGGCTTTGCTGCCGACGGGCTGACCTACGGCACGCTGGCCTCTGTTATCATCGGTGACGCCATATTCGGTAGGGAAAACCCATGGGCCAGGTTTTATGACCCGAAACGTTTTACCCCTGCGGCCTCGGCCAAGAGATTTCTGAAGGAAAACAAAGACGTTGCTGCCCATTTCGTAAAAGACTATCTCCTCAGAGGAGACGAAAAGGAACTGGAGGAGGTAAAAGCCGGAGAGGGGAAAATAGTGACCGCTAAAGGCAAGAAGATGGCAGCCTTCCGCGATGAGCAAGGCCAGCTGCATGCAGTCTCAGCGGTCTGTCCCCATATGGGTTGCATGGTGCACTGGAACAACGGTGAGAAAAGCTGGGACTGCCCCTGCCACGGCAGCCGCTTCTCCGTTGACGGTGAGGTGCTGGAAGGCCCGGCATACAGTAACTTGGCAAAGATAGAGGTAAAGAAGGAAAATCAGTAGCAGACAGTCTTTGTCAAAGGCCGAAACCGTAAGCTTGAAATCTGGTTGCAAAGGTAGTTTGTTCTGGCCCGAAAGTAAGCTCCCCCAGCATCAGGAAAAGGTGCTTAGCACGCAAACACACCTTGTGCTCTGGCACTTTAGCCAACACAGCAAGAACAACAAAGGGTGATTATAACTATAACTACCCTTTGTCTTTATTTAACTTTAAAAGGCACCGTTACTCCTTTCTTTTCCCATGCTATTCTGATCGCACCTTCATTACCAGACTGCTCCACTACCTCGTACTTGAGCCTTTCCTGGTGCTGTTGCAGTTCCTCGGGTTTTACCTGTACCCGCAGCACATCTTCTTTCTCGCTATACTTGTCGGCCAGGTGCTGCTCCCAGTTTTTGTTTACGATAAAAGTCCACTCATCCTCCCCGGGTACCGTGAACAGCGCATACTTGCCGGCAGGTAGTTCCTTGCCTCCTACCACCAGAGCTTTGTCTGTCTCAAAAGAGGTCGCCATGTGTGCCCCTGTCACCCAAACCTGGTTGTAAGGCACCAGCCCTCCCCAGATAATCCGGCCTTTTACACCAGGCGCGTGATACGTTATCTTTAGGTTGGCATCGCCTATACTTCCTGTCGCTTCGGATGGAATGCTGCCTTTGATTGTGTCCTGCTGGGCCACCTGCACTTCAGGGGTTTCCTGAACTTCTGTGGCAACTTCTTCCTGCGGTTGCTCCTCCTGGGATGTGCTGGTGCAACTTCCGAAAGAGAATAAGGCAACAGCTACTGCTGAGCCTATCAAAAACGTTTTCCTCATTTTACGTTTATTACGCTTGAATTCAACTAAAACCCTCCTTATGCTTTCTGCATTCGCTTTTTCACTTTTCTTACCGACGGTGACGACATGAAGTATAGCACAAAGCCAGAAAGAATAGTAAACAGACCAAAAATGGAGAATGCCTTCAACAGCACATTTCCGAAGTTATCCCTACCGGCATAGTCCATGGTGTGCAGCATCCACAGGAAGTCGAACACGCGCCATTGGTCGTGACGGATAGCCTGGAAAGTACCGAGCTCAGCTGAAATGTAAACAGTGGAGTTGTCCGGTTGGCTAAAGGTAACAGCCCAGGCAGGTAAGGGCTTTTCGCGGTACTCATGGTGGGCACCCACTTCAGTCAGGTACTCCACCTTCTCCACCTTGATAGGGTTTGCCATTTGGCGTTTGGCAACCACCACAGCCTCATCCTCAGTAAGAGGTGAAACAAGCTCACCCGTTCCGGCATTGGCCAGCTGCACTTTTACGTTGGAAACATGGCTCGGCATATGCGAACCCTTTTCATGCTCCGAGTGGTCCACGGCACCCGAGAAATAGCGTAACTGGTAGGTTGGCACACCAGCTATCTCGATTAGCTGCACCGATAGCACAGAGTCCACCTGGCTTTTGGCTTTCAGGTTCTCCAGCACCACCTGCGGCGACACCATTTGCATAGCAGCCGGGAAGTATTTTTTCTCGCTTCGGAGATGGTCGCCGTGTACTTCGTCTATGTCGTTCCAGCTGAAGTATAGTCCGCCAAGGGTCCAGAAAAGGAACTGAACACCAAGTACAAGCCCAAGGTAGCGGTGAGACTTTCGGGTGTAGTATTGCTTGCTTTTTAGCTTCATAAAGCTAATATAAAAATAAATCAATTGTTAACTTGTGTTAACAGCATTGACGTAGCCAGTACGTTGCTCCCTGTTCAACCTGTTTTCACTTCAGGCCACATCCAGGCGCTGTTTTGCAGGTACCCGTACATTGTCTTTCTTCTTTGCTTTTTCTCCTCAAACATCTTTCGGAAACCCTCCTCCCCTACGGTGGGCACGCCATGTTTTTTTATGTATGCTAAATCCGGTGTTGGAGGAGTATCTTTTGAAGGGCTAATATAGGCACCGCTTAGGGTGTCTAAAAAAGTCTGTATGGAGCTGCGCGCGCTTTTGAGAATGGTGCCGGAAGGGTGATATTCTTCTGGGACACCGTACTTTATGGCCAACAGTGCATCGTCCAGTATAGCCAGGGCTACCGCATTGGCCTTTTGTGATTTGGCTGCATGGTAGTAGTGCAATATGGGGTACGCCATGTGCTTTTCTGACAAACTGGAAAGGGTAGTTGAAAGGCTAGACAGCTGCAGCTCAATATCCCCAAAGCCTTTACCTGTCCATTGGTTTATGACGAACTCTTCTGGGCTTTTCCCTATGCTGGTTACCTGGCTCGCAAAAGAACGCTTCACGGTCACTGCCGAAAGCACCTGTAGAATGTAGGTTACGGCAAGCGTTACCATGGCCATGCCTCCAAAAGCCACTACCGCACTCAGAAACTGCCAGGTGCCGGTTTGAGGGGTAAAGTCTCCGTTGCCAACTGAAAATGTGACGTAGGTGATATACCAAAGGTGGCCTACAAAATCTGGATAAGACTTTGTAGATGGGCTCTGTATAGCGTAAGGGTAAGCGTAGAAAATAAGGGACCAGCCCAGGATGATCATCACAATCCAAAAAGAAATGGTGGTAACCAGAATGACCGGCCCGGAAAGGCTCAGCAGCTTATGCTTTTTTCTTCCAAAGACACCCTGCATTGATTTCCAGATCACGGTGGTGACGCGGCCTGTTAAAGGAGCAGACGTGCCGTCTACCCATATCGTAGTCCAGAGGCCTTCTACGAAGCCCCAGCAAACCAAGGCGATACCGCTAACTAAATAGTAGTAGTTCATATGGCTTTTGTTTCCTGTCTTCCTTGCAGTTCGTGTACAGCGCTACCTTAGACTCCTTATACCTTAGAGGCTTAACTACTTTAGGCACAAATGCCTGCCCTACTGCATGCAGCACCGCACATGTGTACTTTATAAGCTGTCAGTCCACAACCTCTCTAACAGACACCGTCTCCATTTCACCGGCCTTTCCCTCTCGCTCTACACGCAGTCGTACTCCTTTTTCTTTCGATGTCTTCATCAAAGCCTCTACCACATGCCTGGTGGCCTTCGGGTCGAGCAGCGTCATCCTTCCCTCATCGTCTACGAGGCCATAACCGCTCTCAATACAGTGCCCCATCAGGGCGCAGGCCGTGCTGTGCTTTTTGGCCGCTTCGCCTGTCCGCTCTGCCGGCATGGTGCGGAGACAGGCGATGTCCACCACATACCCTTCCAGCGTTTCTTTTAAATGATCTGGTCTTGTTTCCATAGCTGTTCTTTGTTAATCCTGGCTCAGTTCTTTTATTGAAGAGGCGACGGTTGGTGAACGCAGAACCAGACCACCAACGCAACATCAAGGCTTAGAACCTTACTGTCAGACCCCCGCCTGCCCCGAAGCGGTTGTCGTAGCTACCCATCACGGAAAAGGTCTTGGACACCAAGTACTCCAGCCCCACGTTCCAGGTTGTCTCGCTTCTGTAGTTGTCTACTTTACCGGTACCTTCCTCGGGAGCGAAATCGTTTACCCAGCCAAAGTCCGCCTGGTATTCATACTCGCCGAATAGGAAGGTGCGTGGCAAAATGAGCACTTCCCGGCCCAGGGTGATCTGCGGGCGCAGTTGGTTGTCCATCCGCACATCCAGGTTGAACATGTAGGGTGTCAGGTACCGGATGCCGGCAATGACAGTAGTCTCCACCTTATCCATACTGTCCTCTTCCTCGTTCTCCATGTTCACCCCGACAAAAATATTCAGGTAGTCGTACAGGAACCTGCCATAGGTAAATTCAGCCTCCAGGTTTTTGTTCCAGCCATACTCTGCCGATAAGGTAAACTGATTGCGCAAATTCGATAGTACCATCCTTGTCTCACCCATATGTGAGGCAGCATCCACGGCACCCCAGAAAAAGAAGTGGTTGCTCTTGTTCGTCAGGATAGGGAGTGGGAACATTTTCAGGCGCGGGTCGCGGGGTGTATCATAGCTGAAGATACGTGCCATACCGGCATCGAGATGGTACAGAATGTGGCAATGGAAAAACCAGTCCCCGTACTCATTGGCATCAAACTCGATCACTACCTTCTGCATCGGCGCCACGTTTACCGTGTGCTTGAGCGGCGAGTATTCTCCGTGCTCGTTTATCACCCTAAAGAAGTGCCCGTGCAGGTGCATGGGGTGGTGCATCATGGTCAGGTTGTTGAGCGTGATGCGAACCACCTCACCCTTTAGAATTTTGATTTTGTCTGCCTCTTTTAGTGGAACTCCGTTCAAACTCCAGATGTAGCGCACCATGTTTCCGGTAAGGTTCAGGAGTATCTCCCTCACAGGCTTTCCTTCAGCAAAATCCGTAGGCTCGGGGGCTTTCAGGTAGTCATAGTTATACTCCGCAAACATATCCATGCCCGGCATTCCTTCGTGCTGCATACCTATTCCCTTTCTGGCTTCCGGCTGATTTAACTGTGTTTTATCTGCAGCTTTTCCATGTTTACTATGGTCCATTTTAGAGTGATCCATCTCCTTTGCAGCGGCTGTATCTTTCTGTACCTCCTGGTGCTCCATTTTAGAGTGATCCATTTTAGCATGATCCATCTTTTTAGCTCCCGCTGTATCTTGCTTCATCTCCATGTCATGCTGATGCACGGGCTTCTTCTGCTTTTCAGGTTTCGGCTTGTGCTCCATGCTTTTTCCGTGGTCCATGTGCATACCTTCCTCCATCTGCATCTCACCGTCCATGTCCATCCCCCATTCCTTCATCATCTCGTAAGGCTCCTCCTCGCTGGGGTTGAATTTGGTGGCCGGAGCACCCATTTTCATATCCATGGCGGCCATCTGTTGCATCATGGCGATCTTGTCAGGTCGTGGTATATCGGGTGCTGGTATAACAGGCCCCTGACCAAGCAAGGTTGAAGTGTGGCCGGAACCATCCTGCGCGGTGGCCTTCATCTCCAGCTTACCGTTTTGCGGAACGGTTACTATAAAATCATAAGTTTCGGCTACTGCGATAAAGGTTTTTTCGCGCTTTACAGGCACCACGTCAGGGCCATCGGCTGCAACAAGTAAGGGTGTATCTCCGCCAAAGGTCAGCCAGAACTGGCTGGAAGCGGCAGCGTTTATTACCCGCAGCCTCACCTTTTGCCCCGGTTTAAACTCCGGATACTCCCGCACAGGCTGCCCGTTGCTCAGAAAAGCAGGGTAGTAAATATCGGCGATGTCGGCTCCCTCCATACGCTGTTTCCAGAAGTTGAGCTGGGCACCTAGCGCCCCCCGAGCGATCACCATATTGAGCGGCGTGGAGGTGCCCTTCTGGATGTCGTATATTTCCAGTCCCCGCTTCAGGGTTTTCAGCACATTGGTTGGTTTTTCATAGGTCCAGTCCGACAGCACGACCACTAGGTCCGAGTCATACTCCAGCTTTTGCTCCCTGTCCTCTACCACAATGGAGCCGTACACACCCGACTGCTCCTGCAGGCCGGTGTGGGAGTGGTACCAGTATGTACCAGTATGCTTAAGCTCAAACTCATACGTAAATGTAGTGCCCGGCTCAACGGGAGGCGTGGTCAGGTAAGGAACCCCGTCAAAAAAGTTGGGCAGCAGGATGCCGTGCCAATGGATTGAGGTCTCTTTATCCATCTTGTTAGTCACATTTATCACCGCATAGTCGCCTAGCTTAAACCGTAGGTTCGGGCCGGGAATGGTGCCATTGATGGTCATGCCATTGCTGCGTTTACCGGCGATTTTTACTTCTTTCTGGTCAATAGTGAGATGGTACACAACGGTGTCTGCCTGAGCAGCTGCTGTTTCTCCTAAGAGGGAGAACAGAACTAGCAGAAAGACCGCCAGACTATTTTTTTTGTTTTTCAAAGTGTATTCTTGTTATCCTGCTCCAACTAGCTTTACTCCTTACGGAGTTCATGTGAAAGCACGGTAAGGTTGAAAAAATACCCCTATCACCGGAGCGACTGCATTTACTCCGGTTGATAGAGGTGTCTGCCGCTATACTCGTTGTACAGCAGGGGTTTGTATAACAGCATATCTGTTTTTCGGGGCCTCCTGTAAATAAGTGGTACCCACGTCCTCCACTTCTTCCGTTGCAGGCTCATATACGTCTGTGTCGTCGTCTGCCGCTGCCCACCACCAGATAAGGAATATCGCTATCACAATTCCAATTGTCCAGTACCATATTCGTTTGTTTGACCTTGCACTTGCTCTTGGTTCTTCTATCATAGTCCTTAAAAGTTTTATAACAGTACACTTGCTTTACAGGGAATCAACCTGCTCCATGGTAGTACAGCCAGGGCAATCTACAGCTACCGTTCGCTGAACTTCTGCTATGTTACTACTAGCTTTATACCAACTGTTTAGCTTTACCGTTTTATATATTTCTTCTTAACATTTATATAAACATGGGCATAATGGCTGTTCAAGTAGCATTAGACGTAGGGTGAGCAGGGGCAAAAACTGCATTAACAGAGTTGAGGGGATTGCTGTAGAGGTTGTCAGATCGTGCTGTACGAGCCTCATCGACTTTTCCTGTTGTTTCTGTTTCGGTTAACAGCTGTCACACAACGGCGCTAAAGCACAAGAGAGGTAGAGCCACAATAGGCAAATTCGAAAATAGGGACAAGTAGGAGTATGCAAAACACCAATTACGAAATATACGTTGCAGGAAACACATGCATCACAACAAGAAAAACCGATGAATCAGAAATCTCTCTTCTACACTATTTCGCAGCAGGAGTGGCTTGGTACTGCTGGCGAGACAGTACAGCCTGCCGTTTTGAAGACCTTCGAAGCGGGCGGCAAAATCGGACAAGATATTAAGAACACACTCCACGGAAAATGGCTCGGGCACCCGCTTCATCCTGCCATAACGGATGTGCCGGTTGGCGCATGGACAACTGCTGCAGTGCTGGACGGGCTAGAGCTAATGGGCAAGGAAAAGTACACTCCTGGCGCGGATGCGGCCGTGGCAGTCGGTTTGGTGGGCGCGGTGGGAGCGGCTGTTACGGGCCTTGCAGACTGGACTGGAACCAGAAAGGAAAGGCGCAAACTCGGGATGCTGCACGGTATGCTGAACGCCGGGGCGACTGCACTCTATGCAACCTCACTGCTCTTGCGCCGCCGCAAGAGCACACGCGGCGTGGGCATTGGCTTGGCTATGCTAGGCTACGGTGTGGTAAGTGCGGGGGCCTACCTTGGCGGACACCTCGTCTTTGGAAAGCAGGTCGGGGTAGACCACACAGGGAACTCGGTGGTTTACCCGGAGGATTTTGTTGCTGTTTTGCCGGAAAATGAATTAGAAGAAGGCCAAATGCGCTGTGTAGAGGCTGGGGATGTGAAGGTGCTGCTGGCCCGAAAGAACAGAAAGCTTTTTGCCATCGCCCACACGTGCTCGCATTTGGGTGGTCCGCTCTCAGATGGAGACCTGCTGGATAACTGCAGCGTGCGCTGCCCTTGGCATGGTTCTGTGTTTTCTCTGGAAGACGGCAGTGTGGTGGACGGCCCAGCAACAGAGCCGCAACCTAAATTTGAGGTACGTGTCAATGCTGGTCAAATCGAGGTTCGGTTGCCGAAGTTTGAGAATAAGTAGTCATAGCTCTCAATCATCAAAGAACCCATTGCTATACCATCCGTTAAGTATTCGGAATTATCGCTATACTTCTATGAACAGCTTTTACTTCTTTTGTGGTGCTTTTCTATTTATAATAACAGCATTAGACATTGTCAAAACCACACTTTCCTCAAGCGGTGGCGGAAAAATAACTGATGCTGTTTCTAAAGGGGTCTGGAAAGGGTTCTATGTCGCCGCCGGCAAGAATGGTCGCAGCAAACTACTTGAGTACGCAGGGCTTGGAGTGCTAGTGTCGATTCTTACGGTTTGGGTGTTTGGGCTGTGGGCGGGAGTGTTTGTCATGTTGCTCTCTGACCCTGACTCTGTTTTAAAAAGCAGTACGTTGGCAAGTACTGATCCGTTAGAGAAGTTGTATTACGCAGGCTTTACACTCTCTACCTTAGGAGTTGGGGACTATGTAGCATCAACCAATTTCTGGCGCATCATTACTACGGTGGCCGCATTCTCCGGACTGGCTTTTATTACCACCTCCATCACCTACTTTATTCCGGTGCTGTCAGCTGTAGGTCTTCAGAGCAGGCTTAGCCTTTACATTAACAGCTTGGGTACAACCCCGCTGCAAATCGTACAGAATAGCTGGAGCGGACAGGACTTCTCTTCTTTCTTCAATAACACTTCTGACTTATGCCAGATGCTCATGCAGCACACGGTAAATCACCACTCCTATCCCGTTATCCATTTCTTCCACAACAGTAAACCGGAGTTGGCTATCGTACGCGCTGTTGTGCTGCTGGATGAGGCGCATCAATTTCTAAAAAATGTAGTTAAACAGGATGCAGGCATCGACAAGCTGAAGCTACACATGCTACAAACTGCGCTGGATGAATACCTGGGAATGGTGAAAGGAAGCTTTATAAAAAATGAGACTCCCAATGAAAAGGCTCCGAAACCTGATTTGTCTCAACTGGAAGCAAGTGGTGTACCACTCCAGGAAGAGAAGCACTCAGAGAACGCTTCTGGTCAGGAACTACAGGAGCGTCGGAAGCTGCTCACAGTTCTGCTGGAAAAAGATGGCTGGAAATGGAGGGATGTTTATTAGGCAACTATGAGTGTATTTCACGTTAACACTAACGTTAATGTGAATGCCTTTCGCTTTTCAAATGTTGGCCTTGGGGGCCAACACCTTCAATGTAAGCCAACTGAGACCCAAGGTGACCGGCCATACTGACTGCATAAGTCACGGCCAGTAAAACCAGCGCCACAACGCCCTCTGCCCACATCTTCCGATGCAACAGAAAGTGGCTTCCTACTTTCAGCAAAATAGCAATACCGCTAAGCCACAGTGTCCAGGTGGCGTACATGTCATGTTTGTCATAAACTTGCTGTGCATGTTCTGGTAACGTACCAACATGCGGGTGAACCAAGGTCGCTGCTACAACCCCTCTTACAAAACCCGTCAGCAACATAATCATTACCACCCAACTGAACTCTCGCTTGAACACATAAAAAGCGAGTAACTGAAAGATAGCTGCAAAAGGCAATAGCATCACAGGTATATGCACAAACAACGGGTGCAGGTTCGGGAAGTCTTCAAAGCCTGCTACTACCTTCTTCGGGTGGTCCCATCCTTTATTCTTCCCCGTATACTGATGCTACTGACTTTGTGCTGCGCTGTTTTGTTGTTGGTTAACAGAAGCATTCGTACTGTCTAGTCCTTCTCTTTCTTGTGCATGGATGTGTGCGGACACAATCAAAACGCAGAAGGCAACCACTAACTTTAAAGCTATCTTCATAAACGTTGCTTAAAACTACCGCAGAGGTGTTATGCTCCTGCTTTCGATCACTTATCAAACTAAAGCCACTCCTACTACTTAATTGTAGTTATGATGGTGCTTAAACATACGGCTCATCCCCATAAAGCTCCCTATCAGTCCACCAACTGCGCTGCCAAGGATAAACCCCATAAAAGCGGCGGCACCGTAACTGCCTGCGGCCATTTGCCCCAAGCCTACCACCGGCCATACGCCAGAGGCCACCAACCAAGCCAAAGTACCCACCAACACACCGCCAACAAGGCCTCCCCAAAAAGCCCCTTTGCCAATGGCTGGGTGGTAGATCGGCCCTCCTTCCGGATCAATGTTTAATGTTGAAACTAACAGGTCACCGTCCGTCATTTTTGAATTTTGGTGCTTTTGTTGGTTATTTTCTTGTTGCATAGCCTTATTCCTTTTTTTCCTGTAACGTGTCTGCTTTCGGTAAGTAAGCGGCTGTGTCTACCGGCACCTGATAAGGGGAGAGCAGCCGGTCCACCGTCTGCTGTGCCTTTACGCTTACTTGTGTGGTATCCCCGATGATCCAGGCAAAGTTTAAAATAGTTTCCTGTGGACCTGTGGCGAAGGGCTTCACCATCGTCAGGTACTCCCGCACTTCGTTCGGAACATTGTCAGGCTCTATCAGCAGCATGGGGCCGTGCTTGCCCATGTGGCCCAGCACGGCAGCGGGTATCATTCCAAGCAGATTGTCCGGTCGGCCTATGATAAAGTTATGTCCGGCCTGCGCAATGCCCCAGCCAAACATACGCTCTTCCCAGGCCCACCACCAGCCGTGGTTACGGCCGTAGTCTTTATAACCAGCGTTTACGGCGCTGGTGGCAGGCGGTGTGGGGCCGAATATCCTACGCACCAGCCCATACTGTGCCAGCTCCCGAGCCACCTTGTCTGAGATGACGTCCGTCCCACCCGTCAAATACATAAAGCTGCTGTGGTCGCCGTAGCGTTTTTTCAGGATCTCTCTTGTGGCGGGTGGAATAGAGTCGGTGTACACCCAGGCAAAGCCTTTGCCCATGTGCGCGTTCCACCCCATCGGCCCGAGCCCATGCTGCATTCCTTTAGGATGGTCCAGCGCGGTGATAATTACCTCATCGGGGTGATCGGACTTCAGGGCCGCCTGCCACCTGTCCAGCAGCTCTGCCAGCTTCACCGGGTCTGGCTCGTTGAAGGTACGCACCCGGTACCCCAGCACTTCCCTTATCTTTTGCACCTCGGCTTCCGGCACGTTCACGGCATACACGTCGGTACGCTGATCCTGAAACACACCGTCAGGCTTCAGCCGCTTCATCTCCCGCAGCGTTTGCTCTGAAAGCTGTCCCTCTTCGTTCAGGTAGAGCAGCGGGGCATTTACGGGCATGTGCGTGATGCGGCTCATAGCTGTGAAGGCGATGGCCGGGTCCTGGGGGCAGAGAATGATGGCGCCCACGGCGTTGTCCTCGCGGGTGGCCGGGTACACGGTTTGCGTGAGTAGAATGGCCTGCTCCTCAGGAGAGCTGCCTGGTATGCGCACAGTGTAAGCTGTAGCTAAGGCCTTTTGCTGTAGCGGATGGCTGCCTCCTCCAGGGCCTCCTTCTGTCGTGCCACAGGAATAAGTAAAAAGGCTGATAAAGAGGATATACAGAATCTTCAGTCTCATACGTTTCCAGGTTTTAGTTTCTTGCGGATCATGAGCCAGTTCAGTGGCCAGGCCACTAAAAAGCCCACAAAGGAGGCGAGCCAGACGCTTCCGAACCACAGCACATCATCCTCCTTGGGCATCATCGGAAGCTTGCTCATCAGCATGTACCACGTGCCTGTCATCATGCCTAAGCTGACGGCCAGCATACTGATGGCGGTAGTGATCAGCGCCATTCTATAAAGCATTTTATCCGGCATGTTGGGCATCATGGCCTTCTTCATCGGATACTGTGCCAGCAGCCAGGCGGTTAAAACCGCCAGCACGTACATGGCGATCATCATGATGGGCATACCGGCACCCAGCCAGAAGAAAGGACCCTCGATCCACTCTGGAAAGAAAATCGGAAAACCAAACCACACAAACAGGAAACCTATGGCTACCATCAGCGTAGCCCCATAGCCAAAGCCCATGGCCGTGGCCGTGGCACTCTGCAGGCTGTGGGGGCGCAGCCACCGCCATTCTCCTTTTTCTGTTTTCCAGGTGGGCTTGCGGTAGGAATTCAGGTACAATACAGGCCCTAAAATGGGTAACAGCAGTGAGCTAAGGCCCCAGGCGATTTTGATGGGCATCTTTACCATGGGCAAGGTATAGGTGGCGTGCACCCACACAAAAATGGCCGAGGCCACACCCCATACTACAAACAGCAAGAGCAGCGCTTCCATATCGCCAAGTGCTATAGGGCCCATGCTGGGGTACTCTGCCTTCTCCACCGAAAAGTCAAGCCTGCTTTGCGCCGCGTAGCTAACGCGGTTGCTCACTAGCCAAAAGTGCCGGAAAGGTCCTTCAGAGGGGGACACGAACCAGTCCGACCGCTGACCCCACACGTAGCTGTCCAGCACGCCTGGTAAACCACCGTCTTCTTCAGCATACAGCAGCGTGGCGTTGTTACTTCTGGCATAAGGCAGGGCAGCCAGGCCCTGCAGGACATCGTGGGGGGTGGTGATGACATAATGAAAATAGCCGTTTTGCCTATCGTTGGTCCTGCCCCAGCCAAATTCCGTTTGCTCGTCCCGGTACTTGGCCAGCTCTACCGCCAGCTCATGTGGCGTGTTGGCCGTTATCCGCTCCCGGTCCTGAAAACCCTCTGCCGCAGCGTCGGGCAACAACTCTTCCGGCCCAACCAGGTATGCTTTCAGGCTTTGGTAGCGCGCCGCGTTTTCGCTTAAAGTGCTCCGGTTCACAAACACGACGGGAGAGCCGTAGTAGTAGGCATAATACAGGGCCGGAAGCGCCCACTGCAGGGCTTCTTTACCTCCTCCGGCAACAAGTACAACGTGCTTTGGTGCCGGATTTGGTTTGAGAGACTGCCGGAAGAACACTTCCCAATTATCTTCTTTGGGAGCCATATCAGCCGTGGTGGCCTCCGGGTAGGGAATGGCTGCTTTAAGGTAAGCGTGCAAGTCTGCCGCATTGGCGCTCACCAGGCGGGTCACGTTTTTGGTGTGTGCGTAAAGCCTCCCCTCTTCGGCACCCATTTCTGCCCACGGGGCCACTTCCAGATCCTCCTTTATCAGGTTAACCAGGCCAAATCCGATAACTAGTACAACAAAGAATGCTACTACAGGATAGGTCCATTTCATAGTTTAGTTGTTAGGTTATAATGAATGTCAGGAGCCAAAGGAAGCCAAACATACCGACCAGGCTGTAGGCAATGGCAACTCCTTTAATGGTATGCTTTGGTTTCTTGCTCAACAGGAGCCACAGCCCGATAAGGCCCGCAATGCACAGGATGACAAGCGTGTGGTAATGTTTCTCAGGCTGCTCCGTTACAAAGGCATAGATAACAAGAGAGAGATACCCTGCCACCGCCAGGCCAACGTGAGAAATTGTCACTATCTTAGGGGGAAAACCTTTCATGTTCAGATCCATGAGTGCAAACACTCCTACCAGAGCGGCACCAAAAAGGAATATTGCTGCTACTATATCCATTCTTATCTCTTGTTAGGTGATACTTTCCAGAGAACCCCGGTAAAAGGGTGGGCGTTCATGCCGGTATCATCGAACTCTACAGTACCGAAATCCACAATGTAAAGGCTTCCGTCTGCTGACCACTCCAACTGTATTGGCCGCTCAAGTCCGCCCCCTTGGTTGGCAGAGGCTGGCAGCTTGCTTTTGTTATAGATGAAGTCCGTCACCTGTCCTGACTGCAGGTTTACCTGCTGCACCTTGAAGCCGGGCCAGTTAAAGTCCACATCAGAGGGAATTTCTCCTTCTTTGATATACTTAGGCAGGTGAGGGTGGTATTTTTCGCCTTTAAAGAAAGGGACAATGGTGCCAAACTCCGCTACCAGTATATTTTCTTTGGGTACGCCCATGCTGCCCTGCCCGAATACCATTCCCTGTGCGGCGCTGTGCACGGGCATTTTTACCAGCGGCTGCCGTGGTCTGTCTTTGCCCTTGAGCAACTTGCGATGCGTTTCGGGAGTGAGCACGAAGTTGCGCTCCTCCTTCTTCACCATAAAGCGCGGATCGGTAATGGGAAGGCCGCTGTAAAAATCCGGCCAGCCGTACCACTCCCCCTCTACCACCTCGTATACAGGCTCCCAATCGAAGTACAGGCCACGGGGCGGCATGGGGTTGGCGCTGTTCATGGTGGTGATCAGGCGGCCAGCGGGAGAGAAGCGATAGCCGAAGCTGGAGCGCAGGCCCCAGGCAATGCGCTTGACGCCGCTGCCGTCCAGGTTGCTCACAAAGAAGGCCCCGTTGCAGATCTCCTCCCCCTCTACCACCTGACCGGCCTTAGCCTCCACACCGAGTGGCATATAAGCCCCTGTCCTTACCGAATCGGCATCCACCAAGTTTATCTTGTGCGTCGGCACCCAGTAGTTTTGCCCTGTCAGGGTGATGTCCTCGCCAGGCACTTCGCGGGCATTGGGCTTGTTGAAAGTGTTGATTACGTTTACCCAATGCTCCTCCAACACACCGCTGTTCCCCTGGGTAGAGAGAAAGAAGTACATCTTGTCGTCTTTGAAGATGGGTTTTGCGTTTAGGAACTCTCCCCAGGAAGGTAACCCATTGATGATGGTTTTAAACTCCCCGCTTTCGAGGTTGTACACCGAATAACGGCTGCGATGCGAGATGTAAAGGTTGCCTTTGTGGTAGGTAACACCTGTTACAGGAGGAATGAGGCCTTCTTCCATTTCAGAGGAGCTTTCAGCCTGCTTTATCTCCT
>JAJLKL010000098.1:0-11453 GCA_033838975.1 Hymenobacteraceae bacterium
GGTTTTGCATACCTTCAGTGTGTCGCCGAATACCGCAGGGCTTCCAAGCAACCACACAAAAGTGCATGCTGTCCAAACTACTATATGTTTACTCAGGTTTTTCATTATTCTTAACGGCTGTCATGGCCTGTTCCCAGTTCAGCAGGCGACCGCCTACTTCCTGTTGCATTTTGGTGGCTGTGGCCTGGTCCGGCACTGCGGTCAGGTACATGCCCATGGGGCTCGGCAGCTCTTTGCTCTGTATATAGTTGGCGCTGCGGGCGTCAATCAGTTCGTTCGGTCTAGTGTAGTCTGTTACCAGCACATAGGCGGCTTTTTGGGCCAGTTCAGGATTTTCCTGCAGGTACACTGCCAGACACTCAGCCGAATCGAAGTAGAACGGTTTGCCCTTGTCGTTGACTAACTCCGCCCCGTAGCGGTTATCCGACACGGTCATGTGGCAGTGGACGCAGTTCACTTCGCCATAGGCAATGGGTTTGGGCTCCACCTGGCAAGCCATCAGCAGTGTCAGCACCATGGCTACCAGCAGCATATTTTGGATCAATCTCCTCATGCCAGTACTTTTTTATTGTTAAGCTTCTTGGTTGTGTCTCTGCTGAGGAAGTATACTAGTGCGGAAAGCACGATGGCTAAGAAGATACCCAGACTACCCCATGAAGGCAGCGACAAGGCATCGAAATTGAGCAATTGCTTGCTTCCCAGCAGCGGCGGCACATACGTCATACCCGGTACTTTGATTGGGGCTGTCGGGTCCAGGTTGGTACCGAACTTATTCAGCCACAGGTAAAAATCCAGAATACCTGCCGCACCTGCCAGCATCAACAGCACTGTCCAGGACAGCACCAGTTTACGTCTTCCCAGCAAGGCAACCAGTATACCTGACACCATAAAGAAGATAACGATATAAGGCATTATCCTGAGCTCGGCAAACGAATCGGCGTGGATAGGCTCCATCCCGATGTAGTGGTTGAGAATGTTAAAATTCTGGATCGCACCGTCCGTGTTACCAGCGATTTTATTTATCCAGATGTGCATTTCAAGCCCTTCCGGATATTGGGGAGCCTGCAGGTATATCTTCCACATCGGGAAGAGAAACAAGAGGCCGAGAGACAGCGCGGCTACGATCATCAGTACTATATGGTATGCTTTCATCCTTATTGGTTTAAAGGCGAAAATTTAAAAATAAGCGGAGGCTGCCCCGGGCAACCTCCGCTTGTGTTATGCCCGGCTTATACCGTTAGGTTAAGCGGAAGGCTTCTTCTTACCTGTAGAGAACGTGATAGGCACGTTGGATCCTTTAGGTGAAACCCGGATGTATCCTTGCATTTCCTGGTGCAGCGCAGAGCAGAAGTCCGTGCAGTAGAATGGGAACACACCGGCTTTTTTCGGTACCCAGCGCAGCGTCTGCGTAGCGCCCGGCATGATCAGGGTTTCGGCGTTGTTCGCGCCCATCACCGCGAAGCCGTGAGGCACGTCCCAGTCCTGCTCGAGGTTAGTCACATGGAAGAGAACGGTGTCCCCTACCTGCACCCCTTCGATGTTGTCCGGTGTCATGTGGCTACGGATAGCCGTCATTTTCACTCTTACCACGTTGCCCTCGCGGGTTACGCTGGCGTCGGCTTCTTTCTTCACCGCATGAGGATGTGTGTTCTTGCCCAGTTCATAGAACTTCACACTCTTAGGCGCTACCTTGTCGGCTTTGATGGCCTGTGCATAGTGCGGTTCAGCTACGGTTGGGAAGTCAAGAAGAAGTCTCATTTTCTCGCCGCTGATGTCGATCAGCTGGGCAGAGTGCGCCAGTTCAGGACCGGTTGGCAGGTAGCGGTCTTTGGTGATCTTGTTCATCGCCACCAGGTACTTGCCGTCAGGGTTTTTGGTGTCGCCACCCGGAATCATCAAGTGACCAACAGAATAGTAAACCGGGATTCTGTCTACTACAGCCAAGTCGCTTACTTTCCATTTCACCACTTCAGAAGACACGAACATAGAGGTATAAGCATTGCCTTTTCCGTCGAACTCTGTGTGCAATGGCCCCAGGCCTGGCTCTGACACTTCTCCCTTCAGCACAGACTCGTATTTGAATACCGGTATACCGTTGATCTCGCCGTCAAAAGACTTGTTCTTGATGGCTTCCTGCATTTTAGAGAAGGAGAATACAGGTATGGTAGCAGCCAGTTTACCACTCACCACCATGTGCTCGCCGCTTGGGTCTACGTCGATACCGTGCGGCGACTTAGGCGCAGGAATCAGGTACATCATGCCCGGGCACTCTTCCGGTAGCAGGTAGCGCACTTTCTTCTTGATAGTAGACTTGGCGATATGGGTATCCTTGTCCATCTTGTTGTGGTAATAGTAAGCTGGCATTTCACGGGCCTTGCCTTCGGCGGCGTACTTAGCGGCCAGTTTCCAGTTCACGGCGGCCAGGTAGTCGCGGTCGTTCTGCGAAGCGCCCAGCTCTTTCAAAGTACCGGCCTGCTCTGTGTTGTAGGTTGTAAAGAAAACCCAGTCAGAAGACGGGCCTTTGCCACCGTTAGCCAGGTCGTAATCGAAGCCAGGCACCAGGATCTGGAAGTCGAGGTCCATGTCGCCTTTCTCCTGGTCTACCTTGATAAAGGAGATAGAGCCACGGAACTTGTCGGCGTACTCGTTTATGGCCACGTCAGCGGTACCGCCCTTCATGTCGAGGGGCACAGAGAAGCGCGTACCGGCGATCACATACTCGTTGTTGTCGGTTGGGTATGGCGAGCAGTGGTTACCGGCCGAGTTCGGAATCTCCAGAATTTCCACCGTCTCGAAAGTGCTCAGGTCCACGCGGGCCACACGCGGCGTGTTGTTACCGTTGGCAAACAACCAGCGGCCATCCGTCATCCCATTCGTACGAGACAATTTAGGGTGGTGCAAATCGTCCCAGGGCACAAAACCGTGCGAAGTGTTGAGCATGGCCTTAGACTCCTCGCTGTAGCCGAAGCCGTTCTCTCCGTGCTGTGTAAAAACCGGGATGATTTTGAGCAGTCGGCCAGAAGGAAGCCCGTACACAGACACCTGTCCGTTGAAGCCGCCTGACAGGAAAGAGTAATACTCATCGTGCTTGCCCGGTGCTACATACACCGCCTGCGCAGCGTCAGAAGCGACGCCTGCAGCAGTAGCGCTGCCTTCGCCAGGTCCGCTGCTACAGCCCTGCAGCACAGCACCGCCTCCCACCGCCATGATAAAGGCGGCCGCGGGGGCTACATTCTTAATTTTGTTGAATAATGATTTCATATTGATTATGATTTGCGTGTTGATTCTGATTAGGAATTCTTATCGTTCTGGCGCAGGAACTCGAGCAGTGCTCTGGCGTCCGCCTCGTTGATGTTCTGGTTGGTCATCTGGGTCAGGTGCTCTGCCAGCAGCTTCTTGGCAGCAGGGTCTTTCTTGGTCATCTCCTCAGGGTTAATCACCATGTTCATGATCCACTCAGGTTTGCGGCGCTCTGTCACACCGGCCATACCTGGGCCTACTACCTTCTGGTCAGACAGCTGGTGGCAGGCCGAGCACTTGCCTTCAAAAATAGCCTTGCCTTCAGCGGCCAGCGCCTCGTCTATTTCATCGCCCACTTCAACTGACTTGATCGGGCCTACGCCTTTTCCGTCGTCTTCAACAGGAGCTTCGGGAGCCTGGTGGGCCAGACCTGTCACTTCTTTCGTCTCGTTGGTAGTGTTGTCTGAAGAGCAGCTATAGAATACCATAGCGGCTAAAAAAAGTAATGCGGCAGATTTAAGGGATTTCATGTTTGCTGGTTTTTGATTTTGAATTTTCATAATACTTATCTGTTTAGTGGTGAGATGGTTAAATCCTTATTATAACGGCCACTTGCTAACTCATTCTATGGTTTTAAACTCACCCTCCAATGGCACTAATTGGCTTTCATTTACAATTCAAAGGTATAGCGACTACCTTCCGAAATAAAAGACCTTAATCTCTTTTAATAATGACTTTCGTCATTTTTTCCCCTCCACCTCCTGATGACCTTTGCTGCAGTCCGGGTTAAGAGCATGTAGCCAACAGTATAGAGTGCGCGGATTAATTGTGCTGCTGGAGTAGCTGCGCAGATGAGGTAAGATGCTCGCTTAGAACAGGTCGAAACCAAATTCTTCAACTATAACCATACAAACTTTTACTCTATATGAAATACAGAAACCTATGGCTGGGGTTCATTGCCGTGATCGTCGGCTCCTTCGCCGTTCTCGGGTACTACGGTATCGAGATTTACAGAGAAGCACCGCCTATACCTGTTAAGGTGGTCACCACATCCGGGAAAGTGCTCTTTACCGGTGATGACATAAAAGACGGGCAGAACGTGTGGCAGTCGACGGGTGGCCAGCAGTTGGGCTCGGTGTGGGGACACGGTGCTTACATTGCCCCTGACTGGAGCGCCGACTGGCTGCACAAAGAAGCGATGTACTTCCTGGACTACTGGGCGCAGCAGGAAAAAGGCGTGCTGTACGAGAAGCTGGATGAAGAAACTCAGGCCATGCTGGAGGCCCGCCTGCAAAAGCAGATCCGCGCCAACACTTACGACCCGGAAACCGGCATACTTACGATCTCGGATTTAAGAGCTGAAGCGATTGCCGAAGTGGGCAAGCATTATACCGGCCTGTTCATGAACGACCCTGCGCTGGCCAAACACCGCGACGCCTATGCCATGAAGGACAACACCGTAGAGGACCCGGTGCGCATGGAGAAGCTCAACAGCTTCTTCTTCTGGACTTCCTGGGCCTGTGTGACCGAGCGTCCGGGCAAAAAGATCACCTATACTAATAACTGGCCTGCCGAGAAACTGGTGGCCAACGAGCCTAGCTCCGACCTCATCATCTGGACCGGCTTCTCAGTGATTATCCTGATTGCGGGTGTGGGTATGCTGGCGTACTATTATGCGTCCAACCGCGAAGAAGAGATCGACCACTCCAAGCTGCCAAAGCAGGATCCATTGCTGGGCTTGACGGCTACTCCTTCTATGAAGGCCACCCTCAAATATTTCTGGATCGTGACCGCCCTTATTCTCGTGCAGGTCACGCTGGGGGTAGTCTCGGCGCACTATGGTGTAGAGGGTCAGGCACTGTACGGCTTCCCGCTGGCCGAGTACCTCCCTTACTCCATCACCCGCACCTGGCACGTGCAGCTGGCTATCTTCTGGATCGCTACTTCCTGGCTGGCAACCGGCCTATACATAGCACCCGCCGTATCGGGTCACGAGCCTAAATTCCAGAAACTGGGTGTGAACTTCCTCTTCGTTTGCCTGCTCATCATCGTGGCCGGTTCGCTGGCCGGTCAGTGGTACGGCATCATGCAGAAGCTGGGCTATGCCGAGAACTTCTGGTTCGGCCACCAGGGTTACGAGTACGTGGATCTGGGTCGTTTCTGGCAGGTGTTCCTGCTGGTGGGTCTGTTTGTGTGGCTGGGATTAATGGTGCGAGCTATCATGCCTGCCTTCCGTAACGATGTGGAGGGACGCCACTTGCTGGGGATGTTCCTGATCTCGTCTGCCGCCATCGCCATCTTCTACGCCTCCGGCCTGATGTGGGGTCAGCACACCAACCTGGCCATCGCTGAGTACTGGCGCTGGTGGGTGGTGCACCTGTGGGTAGAGGGCTTCTTCGAAGTGTTCGCCACGGTGGTCATCGCCTTCCTGTTCGTGCGCATGGGCCTGCTGGATACTAAAATGGCAACAGCAACGGTGCTGTTCTCAACCATCATCTTCCTGTTTGGCGGTATTGTCGGTACGTTTCACCACTTATACTTTACCGGCACGCCAACAGCTGTGATGGCCCTGGGAGCGACCTTCAGTGCGCTGGAGGTGGTGCCGCTCGTACTGATCGGGTTCGAGGCCTACCACAACCTGCAGATCAGTAAACTCACACAGTGGATCAAAGCCTACAAGTGGCCGATCTACTCCTTCGTAGCCGTGGCTTTCTGGAACCTCGTGGGAGCCGGTGTGTTCGGCTTCGTGATCAACCCGCCGATTGCGCTCTACTACATGCAGGGACTTAACACCACGCCTGTGCACGCTCACACCGCCCTGTTCGGAGTTTACGGTATGCTCGGTATCGGCCTGATGCTCTTCGTGCTGAAAGGGCTGTCTGCCCGTCGCCGCTGGAAAGACGGTGTGATCAGCTTCGCCTTCTGGTCTATTAACATTGGTTTGATCCTGATGGTACTCATCAGCGTGCTGCCGATCGGCCTCATGCAGACATGGGCCAGTGTGGAGCATGGCCTGTGGTATGCCCGCTCCATGGAATTCATGCAGACCGACACCATGAACATCCTGCGCTGGCTGCGCGCGGTGGGTGACACGATCTTCGCCGGCGGTGTGCTGGCGCTTGCCTGGTTCATCATCGGCCTGAAAACTGGCTGGTCTCTGGAAGAGGACGAGGACGTGGCACCGCTGATCGAAGAGGAAGCTCCTGCAAAACAGGTTCGTTCTTAAGGTATAGCTATACCTGAAAATTGACCTCCGAGCATAACGCTCATTATACATATACCCTTTACTTGACAGCCCTTCTGCCTTTGGTGGGAGGGCTTGTTTTTTTGGTGCCCATACCTCTTGTGCACGTATAAAGGGGCGGTACATGAAGGGTAGCCTATACCTACGGTCCTGTTTGTGCGTAAGGTATAGGCCGGTCAGGTATAGCATAAGCAACTTATCAGACCAACAATTCAGCAATAGAAATCAAACCATGGGTATCAAGAAAATAATAGAAAAAGTAAAAGAAGAAGTAAAGGTTCTAAAAGGCGAAGAATCCAAAGACAGGGTATACCAGAACGAACAAAACTACCCGGATGTAGCCAGCGCAAGGGGAGCTTTTGAAGAGTCGAAAAAGAAGCTGTTCAACGTGAACCTATGGTCCAAATTAGAGGGCATCAACTCCACGTTTGAGTTGCACGATGACTCGGGCAGAAAAACAACCTCCGAAGTACCCGAAGTGGGATACTATGTAAAAGTTACATTACCCGGCGCTGAAGTGGAAAACTGGGTGCAGGTGAACGACATCAAAACCACCAGGGACCTGGCCGAATTCACGGTGCAGCCCAGCCACAAACCCAACCCGCCGGCCAAAGAAGAGAAAGTAACCGAGCATTTTTTTACCAGCGACGCCACCAGCACCTTCCGGGTAGAAGTGCAGGGCACCAAACTAATCGGCTCTGAAATCGGAAGGAATGAGTACATCAACAACAAGGGAGAAGAGTCCGGTGACCGCTCCATGCTGAATACACTAATTGCGGAAGGCGGCTGGGCCGGTTTCCAGGGGCTGCAGTGGGACAAACTGACCAGTTACCTCGTGCACCTGGAAGAGGCCAAAGCGGAGTAGAACAACCAGACTTTCACAGTTTGAGATTCCGATATGAAGATCTTGAGCCTGATTCTTTTTCTGATATTTCTCACTGCGCTGACTATAGTTTTGAGAAGAATGGAGCACCGCAAAAACCGCAGCACCAGAACCTATACCAATCCTTCTATACCTGAAGAGCAGGTATAGGGGTAGGCGCTATCCTGCTTTTCCCTTATATTTGGTGAAACAACCAACCTGATCTGAATGAAACGCTTCCTGTTACTCGCGCTTTCCTGTGGCCTTTTGCTGCAAGGAAGTGCCTCCGCCCAATCGCTGACGCTCGACAAACCTGTTGAGAAATCGCTCAATAAAGTAAAACCGAATGATATAAAAGCCCACATCAAGTACCTCGCCGACGACCGCCTGATGGGCCGCAAGCCCGGCACGGAAGGTTATCAGATGGCCGTGGACTATGTGGTGGAACATTACAAGAAGGCAGGTATAGAACCAGGTGGTGAGAACGGCACCTACCTGCAACTAGTGCGGCTTCGCCAGTCGTTTCCCGGCAAAGAGGCCAGCATGGTACTTGCCGACTCCACGGGCAGTGAGTTTAAACTGACCTACAACAAGGATTTCTCCATTTTCCCGCACGCCGAAGAGCCAAAAGTAAGCATGGAGGCCCCCCTGGTGTTCGTCGGTTACGGCATCAGCACACCTGACTTGGGCTACAACGATTACGCAGGTATAGACGTTACCGGAAAGATTGTAGTGGTGCTACGTGGTGCTCCGACCAGCTTTCCTTCTACGGTGTCGGCCTACAGCCGCGATATGATGACCGTGCTGAAGATAGCTGCCGACAAAGGTGCCGTAGGCGTTATTGTGGCAACGGACAACCCGAAGGCTGGCGTTCCCAATCTGCAGAACGGCACTTACAGCGTGATGGACCCAAATGGCAAAGTGGCTGTTTCGCGCAACTATGTTTCTGATAAGATTGGCGTACTGGCCAACATCAACGCTGCAACATTTGAGCAGATTTTGAAAGGCACAGGTATAGACGTGTCGAAGATTGGGGAGCAACTGAAGCAAGGCAAACCCGCCTCTACCCCACTTTCCTATACCCTGCGCACCAGCTATACCTCCAACTACAACGATTTTGAAAGCCACAACGTGGTGGGTAAGATAACTGGCTCCGACCCAGAGCTGCAAAACGAATACGTGGTGCACAGCGCTCACCTCGACCACGTGGGTGTAGGCCGTGCCGTTAACGGTGACTCCATTTACAATGGCGCGCACGACAATGCCTCGGGTGTAGCCAGCGTGCTCGAAATCGCCAAGATCTACTCCAGACTGAAAGAAAAGCCGAAGCGCTCCGTGCTGTTTGTGATGGTGACCGCCGAGGAAATGGGCCTGCTGGGTTCTGCTTACTTCGCCCGCTACCCAACGGTTCCGGTAGAGCAGATCGTAGCCAACATCAACACCGATATGCCCACCATCATCGCACCGCTCTTGTCTGTTGTAGGCCTCGGCGCTAACCACTCAACCTTAGAAAATGAGGTAGCCAATGCCGCACAGTATTTAGGCCTGACCGTGGAAGAAGACCCGGAGCCGGAGCAGATGCGCTTCATCCGCAGTGACCAGTACAGCTTCGTGATGCAAGGTATACCTGCCCTGCACATCAAGTATGGCAACAAGACCAAAGACGGCCAGAACAACCTGAACAAGCAGGTAGAGCAATGGCGCGCCGTTCACTACCATAAGCCACAGGATAACTTCAATAACACCTTCGACTATAATGCGGGTAAGAAGTATGTGCAGCTGAATTTCCTCATCAGTTACCAGGTGGCGAATGCAACGGAGAGACCCAACTGGAAAACGGGTGATTTCTTCGGAAGCCGTTTCGGGAGAGAATTGTAACCGACTGTACAATAAAAAAGAGCTGTCTCATTACCGGGACAGCTCTTTTTGCTTTTATACCTCCGTGCCTTAATACATTATCTCATAATACTGGTGCGCCATTCGGTCGGACTCGAAGAAAGGCATCACGTCGCGCATACCCTGTTTCACAATACTCATCCATTTTCCATGGTCCTGGTAGTAGGTCGGGATGATCTCATTTTCAAGAATAGCCATCAAGTTTTTGTGGTCGATCTCGTCCTGCATGGAGTCTGGCAGATTGCTGTCCACTACAGGCAGCACAAAGCTGTTCTCGCCGTGCCGGGCGAACTCTGGCAACCAGCCATCCAGCACCGATAGGTTTACGGCTCCGTTCATGGCAGCCGTCATGCCGCTGGTGCCGGAAGCCTCCCTTGGACGGCGCGGTGTGTTGAGCCATACATCAGCCCCATGCTTCAGCTTTTTCGAAAGCCCAATCTCATAGCCCGTCAGAACGGCAAAATTTTTGCGCTGATAAGACAGACTCACCAGGCTATTGAACACACTCACAGCTCCCTCATCAAACGGATATGGTTTTCCTGCCCAGATGACCTGCACCGGCTGCTCTTTTTGCGAGATCATCTCGAAAAAACGCTCAATATCGTGTACCAGCAGGTCGGCACGTTTGTAAGCTGCGAAGCGACGGGCCCATACAATGGTGAGCACATCCTGACGGAAAAGTTTCCCGGTTTGGTCGGCCACGATCTCAAACAGCTCCTGCTTCATCTCGGCTTTGCGCTGCACCAGCGCCTGGTTGTCGTCACGCTCCAAGGCCTTGCGTATGGTGTTGTCCATCCAGAAACGGGCATTCTGCGCATTGGTGATGGCCTTTATTTCGCACACGTTGTCGTTTTCGTACCACATGCGGCGGGCTACCTCACCATGCAATTGCGACACGCCGTTGGCAAGTTTGGCAATGCGAAGCGCTGCCAGGGTATAGTCCAGGTAATTGCCATGCATACCCGTCATCCGGCGGGCCTCTTCCAGAGGTATAGCGTTGAAGAAAGACATCCGGTTGAGCAGGTGTATATCATGCACCTCATTACCAGCCTTTTCGGGTGTGTGGGTCGTAAAGACAATGCGTTTCCTCATTTCATCCACACTGCCGTATTTTTCATAAAGATGAAAAGCCAGCGGCAAGGCGTGTCCCTCGTTCATGTGGTAAATGTCAGCGCCGCCCAACTCTTCCACTACTTTGGCACCGGCTATACCTAGCACAATGCTCTGCGCAATGCGTGTAGAAGGCTCCTTATCGTACAGGTGGTAAGTTATGGTACGGGCTAGGTGGTCGTTTTCAGAGATATTGGTGGTCAGGAAATACATGGGCACCGTTCCAAAAACCTCAGGCCGTAGCACCAGCGCCTTCACTTTTACCGGATGCCCGTTCACCATCACCGTTACCGTTATACCTGAATCCTCCAGGTAGGTATAATATTTTTTCTGAAACTGCACCCGCATGGTCTGGTCGTCGTTGCGCACCTGGTCGTAGTAGCCGTATTTCCAGAGTATTCCTATACCGATCATGTTCTGCCTCAGGTCGTGTGCGCTGCGCATGTGCGAGCCCGCCAGAAAGCCCAGACCGCCCGAGTAGGTCTTGAGGGCCTGGTGAATGCCGAACTCCATGCTAAAGTAAGCGACACGCTTCTGATACTTCTCATTAATCTCGTAAGGATGATACCACTTGCTATAAACTGTCATAAACTAAATACTAATTGTAAAAGTAAAGGCAGACCAACGAAGGTATGGCCTGGTTATTCTTCTGCTCACCGGTTAAGGTAATGTTCCATCTTACAAAGTACAACCAGTCGCAAAAATTCACACAACCCTTCATGGTTTCATACAAATCGAATTACCCGAATGATTCTGCTCTCCATTGTCTTACCTGCCATAAATTCAAAAGCACAGCTGATTTATTAAAACATGCTGAAGTACAATATACTTGTAACATACCCAAAGTGATACAGTTAATTTAATTAACTGATTTATACCCGCAAAAAAGGCCCCCGCAATTGCGAGGGCCTTACCTTTGGCATTATACATTGGCCATTATTTTGCCAGCAGCATTTTGTTGGAGTATACCTTACTGCCTGCCTCCACCTTGTAGATGTAAGTACCCGCCGGCAGGTTTTCTGCCCTGAAGTTCACACTATGGTTTCCGGCTGTTTTGCTTTCTGATACCAGCGTGCGCACTTTCTTACCGAGTATATCATA
>JAJLKL010000099.1:0-5159 GCA_033838975.1 Hymenobacteraceae bacterium
AGGCCGTCAGTGTGTGGTAGTGGCCAACGATGCCACTGTGAAAGCCGGGGCTTGGTTCCCGATCACAGCCAAGAAGAACCTGCGTGCACAGGAGGTTTCCATAGAAAACAAACTTCCTATTGTATACCTGGTGGATAGTGCCGGAGTATTCCTGCCGATGCAGAATGAGATTTTCCCTGACAAGGAGCACTTCGGACGCATGTTCCGCAACAATGCTGTTATGAGCTCTATGGGTATCGTACAGATTGCCGCCATAATGGGAAGTTGTGTGGCTGGCGGTGCTTACCTGCCAATTATGAGTGATGAGGCCCTGATTGTGGAGGGTACTGGCTCTGTGTTTTTGGGCGGCTCATACCTGGTGAAGTCTGCCATCGGAGAAAGCATTGATAACGAGACCTTAGGTGGCGCCACGACCCACTGCGAGATTTCCGGCGTAACTGACTATAAGTGCAAAGACGATAAAGAGGCGCTGGATCATATCCGCAACATCTTCGACAAGTTAGGTGATAACCCGAAAGCCGGATTTAACCGGGCGGAGCCTGCGGCTCCGAAGCTGGACGAGGAAGAGATTTACGGCATATTGCCGGCAGATCGCACGAAGCCGTACGATATGATGGACATCATCCTGCGCCTGGTAGACAACTCGGAGTTTGAGCCCTACAAGGAGCTGTACGGACAGTCATTAGTCTGTGGTCTTGCCCGCATCGACGGCTGGTCGGTGGGTATTGTGGCGAACCAGCGTAAGATCGTTAAGAGTAAGAAAGGTGAGATGCAGATGGGTGGCGTAATCTACTCTGATTCTGCTGATAAGGCAGCACGCTTTATCATGAACTGCAATCAGAAGAAGATCCCGTTGGTGTTTCTGCAGGATGTTTCCGGCTTTATGGTGGGCAGCAAGGCAGAGCACGGGGGCATTATCAAAGACGGCGCCAAGATGGTGAACGCCATGGCCAACTCTGTCGTGCCTAAATTCACCATCATTGTGGGCAACAGCTACGGGGCCGGCAACTATGCCATGTGCGGCAAGGCCTACGACCCGCGCCTGATCTACTCCTGGCCAACAGCCCAGCTGGCGGTGATGAGTGGCGCAGCGGCGGCTAAAACTTTACTGCAGATCCAAGTGTCGGCGCTGAAGGCAAAGGGCGAGGAAATTACCCCGGAGGCAGAAAGCGAATTGCTGGACCGCATTACAGCCAAGTATAACAAGGAGCTTTCGCCGTACTATGCGGCAGCCAGGCTGTGGGTGGATGGCATCATCGATCCGCTGGAGACCCGCAAGGTGATCTCTATGGGAATTGAGGCCGCTAACCACGCCCCGATCGAAAAGCCTTACAACGTGGGGGTGATCCAGACGTGAGAAAAACGGAAAATTATGAATTAGAAATTGGAAATGGGAGTTTTAATAGAGTAGTTCGACATGAGCTGTGGTATACAAAATCTCTAATTTCAAGTTTTGAATTTCTAATTATTAGGTAGATATAGTGAAGAAGAACGAAATTAAGGCGCTTATCTCGTTGCTGGATGATTCGGATTATGAGGTGGCGTCGTATGTGGAGAAGCAGATAGTTGCACTGGGGGAGGGAGTTATTCCATACCTGGAGGAAGAGTGGGAGGAGACACTGGACTCAGACCTGCAGAAAAAGATCGAAGACCTGATTCATAACCTGCAGTTTGAAGGGTTGCAGGAACGGCTAAAGGATTGGAAGGAGAAGGGGGCGCAGGACCTGCTGGAAGGTATGTGGCTCGTGAATTCATACATGTACCCGGATGTCGAGTTCTCTGCCATCACAAAGGCCATTGATCAGATGTACTTTGATGCCTGGACACACATGAAGGATGAGATGCATCCATATGACCAGGTGAAGTCTTTGAACAACGTGCTGTTCCGGGAGAAGCGCTTTTCGGCCAACACGAAGAACTTTCATTCCCCGTCAAACTCCATGATGCACCTGGTGCTGGAAACGAAGCGGGGCAACCCGCTGACGCTGTGCGTTATTTACATGACGCTGGCACAACGCCTGGACATGCCTGTGTACGGGGTAAACCTGCCCAACCTGTTCATCCTGACTTATAAGCTGGACGGGCTGCAGTTTTACATCAACGTGTACAACAAGGGCCTGATCCTTTCCAAAGCCGACATCGACAACTATATCCTGCAGCTGAACCTGAACCCAATCGACATTTTCTATGAGCCCTGCTCTAACCTGGACATTGTGAAGCGCGCCTTACGCAACCTGGCGTACTCCCTGGAAAAGATGGATGACCCGGACAAGGCTACCGAAGTGGTAAAACTGCTTTCCGTTATTTCTGACGACGAGCCTGCTGTTTAAGCAGGGGCACAACCCGGATACATAAAAAGAGAGCCGCTCTGTTAGTCAGAGCGGCTCTCTTTTTGTACGTAAGCCGGAAAATGGCTAGTATTTCTTAATCAAACATCCCGTAGCGCGCTTATCCAGCGTGGTCACCGTTCTGTTGGCTAGCACCTCATCGATCACCTTGCGCAGGTAGAAGTTCTTTACCCCGCTCTCCAGCTGTGGGTTGTCATCGATAGCGCCTTTGTACTTCAGCACAAAGTCATCGCCGGTGTTGTGGAGTACGAACACCTCGGGCGTTTTAGTGGCGCCAAACTGGGCACTAGTCTTCTGTCCCGTATCCGCCAGGTATGGGAAACTATAGTTCTTGGCTGCCATGTTCTCCAGTGTTTCTCCCGGGTCGCCTGCCCCCGGATTGATGAACAGGAACTGCACACCCTTGCCGGTGTAGGTGTTGGCCAGTGTAACCAGGCGGCTCTCATACAGCTTGGAGTAGGGGCACTGGTTATTGGTGAACACCACAACCACTGTTTTGGCGTCGGCAAAGTCCTGCAGAGAAACAGTTTGGTTGTTGCTGCCCTGTAATGTAAAATTAGCTACCCTGTCGCCCAGCTGATAACCTCTGGATTGCGCAAAGGCATAGGTCGTCAGCATCACAGCGGCCAGGATGAGCGAAGCCAGTACTTTCATTGTTTTATGATTCTTCATGGAAGTTTGTTGTGTCGTCTATACTATAGGTCAGGACGTGGTTTTCGATCGTGTCGTGGTAAATCTGATACAATTTAAGAAAACTTTCCATTTGCACACGCCCCTGCAGCACATTTGGCGCCTCTGCCGGAGACACAAACAGGTTCTCTTTGAACACCAGTTGTCTACGGCTGTACATCTTGTACAAGGTCTCTTTTGCACTCCAGTACAGGCAGGTCAGTTGCTCATCGCCGCCAGTGTACTGCTTCTCCTCTTCCGTCAGAAACTTGTCTGCCACCCGCAGTGCCTTTGGGGATACTAGCTCAATATCTATGCCAACTTCATACCGGTCGGAGAGGACCACAGCGGCCAGGTGAGGGGAGTGGGTAATGGAGACATGCAGATCAGGCGCATCAAAATAGGGTTTCCCGTTCTGGTCCCGCTGCAGGGGTAAGGGCTGGGGCGTGAACTGCTGTAGCAGCTCGTACACCAGGATGCGGCTTGCCAGCCACTCCCGCTGCCTTTTGGGGTGCGCCTGCTGTACCGCGGCTGCATCCATGTGTGCTGGCAGCACCTGCAGTAATTCTCCTACCGGCTCCTGCAGTTGCCAAACGGCCAGGGCCGTGTGTGGGGTAAGGCGTCGGGATAATAGGAGAGGCATAGGCAATAATGTGTAAGAAAAGCGGTTTTACAGGTATAGGCACCACTTGTTCGCGGTATTTGTTGTAAATTTAGCTAAAATTTAAGACTCAGAATATCGGCGATATGGCCAGCAAAGTACAAGTACAAAAAGTTGCCACCCTCACCGGGCACCGCGACTGTGTGTATACCCTGGAGCGGTCTTCGGAGGAGCATGTGTTCTTCTCTGCCGCCGGCGACGGCATGGTCGCCGCATGGGACCTGACTGCGCCGGAGAACGGGGAACTGGTGGCCAGGGTGAGTACCTCTGTGTACGCACTTTGCTACGTAGCTGGCCGTAACCTGCTGCTGATCGGGCAGAACCAGGAGGGGGTGCAGGTGATTGATCTGAAGAACAAGCAGATAAAGAAGTCGGTGGCGCTGCCCAAGGTGGCTATTTTTGACATAGGCTATGCCCCGGAACTGCACAAGGTATACGTAGGCATGGGCAACGGGGCTGTTTGTGTGCTGCACGGGGATACGTTTGAGCTGCAGAGCATCGTTCGTAAAACGGACCAGAGCGCGCGCTGCATTGCCTATAACAAGTTTACGAAAGAGCTGGCAGTAGGCTACAGCGATAACGTGGTGCGTGTGTTCGATGCGGAGAGCATGGAGCTCAAGCATGAGCTGAAATCGCATACCAACTCCGTTTTTACGGTGGCCTACTCTCCTGAGGGCAAGCTGCTGTTGACGGGGGGGCGTGATGCGCACCTGCGGGTGTGGGAGGTGGAGAACGGGTACCGGGAGCAGGGCTACCTGATCGCGCACATGTATACCATCAATCACATTACCTACAGCCCGGATGGCCGTCATTTTGCCACCTGCAGCATGGATAAGTCTATAAAGCTGTGGGACGCCCAGACCTTTAAACTGCTGAAAGTGATCGACAAAGTGCGCAACGCCAGCCACGGCACTTCGGTAAATAAATTATTTTGGTCGGCTCACCGGAATCAGTTAGTTTCGTGTAGCGATGACCGTACAATTTCGGTTTGGGAGATCAATTTAGGTACAAGTTATGAAGATTACACCACTAGAGATCAGGCAAAAAACGTTTGAGAAGGCTTTCAGAGGATTAGACAAGGATGAGGTAAATGCTTTTTTGCTGACCCTCTCGCAGCAATGGGAAAAGTTGCTGGATGAGAACAAGGATCTGCGCATGAAACTGGAGGCATCGCACCGCGAGACCCAGAAGCTGCGCGAGGTGGAGTCATCGCTGTACAAGACCCTGAAGACAGCCGAGGATACCGGTAACAGTATTCTGGAGCAGGCGAACAAATCTGCCGAGCTGAAGGTGCGCGAGGCCGAGCTGAAGGCCAGCGAGTTGATGAACCAGGCCCGAAACCAGGCGCGTCAGGTGCTGGAGGAGGCCACCAAGCAGTCTGAGAAGCTGGTGGCGGAGATGCAGCAGGAGGTGAAAGCGCTGGAGCAGGACTATCAGCGTATGGAGGGCTACCTGGACTCTATGGTGCGCGATCTGAAGAA
>JAJLKL010000100.1:0-7691 GCA_033838975.1 Hymenobacteraceae bacterium
TACCTGCACCCGTTCCTCTTCTGGCAACTGCAACTCTTGTTTATATAAATCCTGGTAAGAGCCGTATACCCGGTCCGGCGACAGGCCGAGCAAGGCACCGCTTGCCCTGGATTTGTCAGGGTCGCTGCTGAAGGCGCCACAAACCAGTTCGTACTCGCCGTCGAGCTGTGCCGCTATCCGGTGGATTGCCCCGATGAAAGCGCCCTGCCCACCGCCGATCATACCTAAGCGTAGTCTTTTGTGCATATTTGATGATACTTTCAGGTATAGCCTAACACGCTATACCTGCTGTTGAATGTATACCTGTACTCAAACGTAATTGAACCGATCAGGTGGCCCAGGCTCTGTCGCCTTTCTTATAGTCCATACAGCCGTCGTATTTTCCGGGCGTTTCCACGTAGCGCAGGGCTTGCGTGGCTCCCACTTCTGAGGTAAAGAAACCGAGCAAGGTCAGCTCCTTCATCATCCTGAAATAATGACTCGGGGCAGCGGGCTCCTTGTTTATCATGTATTCTTTTTGCTCTACATCCAGGTCCCGCAGCAAGGCGGTGCGCTGCGTGGCGTTCAATTTCAGGAATTTCTTTCCGAACTTGCTGTCACTCGCCTCATCCAGTTTTTTTAGTCCCCCCAGAAATACGTCCTGGTCTTCTTTCTTGTAGCAGTCCTGCACCATCACGGCCATAAAAGCACCAATGTTGGCGGCCTTGGCCCCCGGTGTGCTGGTGGCAGGCAGGATGGTCTCGCCTACCTCATCCAAAAAGGCCACCTGGTTCTGGTCAAACAGGTCATTCACCCTGGTGGGTTTGGAGGTACAGGCCACCAGCAGGTCAGCACCGACGATAGTGCCGCCCAGCAACCAGCTTACGGCAGATATGGCTTCTCTTCTATTCATAAGGTATAGCTTAGAGGTTCATTTTTTTCAGTTCGCCCACAGCATGGTCCACGGCCCGCGCCGTCAAGGCCATGTAGGTCAGCGACGGATTCTGGCAACCACCCGAGGTCATGCAGGCACCGTCGGTCACGTACACGTTCTTCGCGTCCCATACCTGATTCCATTCGTTCAGCACCGATGTCTTCGGGTCTCTTCCCATTCGGGCGGTTCCCATCTCGTGTATACCCTGCCCCATGGCGTAACCGGCATCAAACGTATGCACGTCTTTAAGGCCAGCCGCCTCCAGCATCTCCTTGGCGTCTTCGCCCATGTCCTTGCGCATTTTGAGCTCGTTCTCTTTCAATTCGCAGTCAATGTCGAGCACCGGCAGGCCCCACTTGTCCTTTTTGCTGTGGTTCAATGTAACTTTATTCTCATGATATGGGAGAATCTCCCCAAAAGCGGTCATGCCCATGTTCCAGTCACCCGGTTCGCACAGTGCGTCTTTCAGATCGCCGCCAATGCTCAGTTCGGCGATCTCGCGACCCCAGCCATCGCGGCCTGCACCGCCCTGGTAGCCAAAGCCCCGGAGGTAATCGCGCTTGTCGCCGTTAAGGTTGCGGAAACGCGGGATGTAGATGCCGTTCGGACGACGACCGTAAACGTACTTGTCCTCATACCCTTCTGCCCTGCCAGAGGCACCTATCCGGAAGTGGTGGTCCATGAGGTTGTGCCCCAGCACGCCGCTGCTGCTGCCCAAACCGCCTTCCCATACATCCGTGGCCGAGTTCATCAGCACCCAGGTGGAGTTAAGCGTAGAGGCGTTCAGGAAAACGATCTTGGCGAAGTACTCATAGGTTTGGTTTGTCTCCGCGTCCAGCACTTCAACGCCCTTGGCCTTCTTGGTGTCTTTGTCATACAGGATTTTGGTGACGATGGAGAAAGGGCGGAGTGTCAGGTTGCCTGTGGCCATGGCGGCCGGCAGCGTAGAGGATTGCGTGCTGAAATAGGCACCAAACGGACAGCCAAGCCAGCATTTGTTGCGGTACTGGCAGTTGGCTCTGTTGTGTATCGGCTGGGTGATGTTGGCCACGCGGCCCATGATCATGTGGCGGTTGCCTTTGTAATGGGCTTTGATGCGGGCAGCCACGTCCTTCTCCACGCAGTTCATTTCCATGGGCGGCATAAACTCACCATCGGGCAGGTGGGGTATACCATCTCTGGAGCCGCTGATGCCGGCAAACTTCTCCACGTGGCTGTACCAGGGAGCGATGTCTTTGTAGCGGATGGGCCAGTCGACGGCTATACCTTCCTTGGCATTGGCTTCGAAGTCGATTTCGGCGAGGCGGTAGCTTTGCCGGCCCCACATCAGGGAGCGGCCGCCAACCTGGTAGCCCCTGAACCAGTCGAAGCGCTTGGTTTCGGTATAGGGACTCTCCTGCTCATTCACCCAGAAATCGAGATTCTTTTCGTTTAGCGGATAGTCGCGCTTGAGTACCGGGTAGTTCTCGATCATCTCCTGCGTACGGCCTCCTCTGTGCGGAAAGTCCCAGGGGTGCTTTTGGGCATTGACGTAATCCTTCACGTGCTCCACATTCCTGCCACGCTCCAGCAGGATTGTCTTCAAGCCTTTTTCGGTGAGCTCTTTGGCGGCCCAGCCACCCGATATACCTGAGCCTATGACAATCGCATCATACACATTTTCAGCCATAACTATAATCTAACTTTTTAGAAGTTTTCAAAAGAAGATGATTCCCAGACAGGCAAATGCAGCAGGCAATCGTCCGGATAAAGCGCATGTTTAAACACCAGTAGTTTGAATGCAAAATCTGGTAGTCACATGGCCGGGTGTTGATTTCTGGGGGAATTGAGTGATTGATAATATTCCTTTCGAACCGCAATTCAACAAACCCCTACTATTCAGCAACATACTTATAAAACTATCCTTCTCTAACAGGTATACCTCCTGCGATCCTACCCCGCCAACTCCTTCATCGTTACCACCGGAATATCTTTTACTCCAGGCTGTTTTAGCTCCATGAAGTCAGTATTGTCATATTGGAAGCCGTCCGTTGTCAATGGCCAGAGCATGGGGGCCAGGTATAGCGTAGCCGCTTTGAAGCCCTGAACTATCGCGCCCATATTCCCGGTGCCTTTAGACAGGGCCGCTTCGTTCTCAATTTCAAATGGGCCTTTAAACCCGCGCTCTTTCAACGTGTTCACAAATGTGCGCCAGTCCATGCTATCAGAACCGCCAAAACCTGGCAGCATGGCTTCGTAATTATGGCGGTCCCACTCATGCTGACAGGTGGGTATGCCGGCGCGCTTAGCCAGGTCGGCATCCACGAGTTGCATCGGGTACATGTTGCCCCAATGCACGTTGTTGCCGTTTCGGGTCGCCTTTACGTGTATGCGGTGTAGACGATCCATGTCCGTATGCCGGATCACGTCACTCGGATCCAAGTGCTGCCATACATCATGCGATGGGTCATAGATCTCGCCGTGCGCCTTGCTCGGTATTAATTCATACATCAGTTTCCGGGCGGCCAGCACACCGGTCAGGTTGTTGAAGGTAGAGGTATAGCCCGCAGATCGCCAGCCTTCCATCGGGCAATTCTCATACAGAATGGTTACTCCCAGGTCTTCGGCGTAACGGATGATGGGACTGAAAATACGGGCATACTCGTCCAGGTTTTTCTGAAAGCCGTTTTCCTGGTTACCCAGTTCGTGGTTATACCCAACAAAGGTGCCGACCTTTATATCGTTGGCATCTCCACCGAGCAAATGTGCCATCCGGATAAGGCGCAGCAAATGATTCTGATTGTAGAGGCGCTGCTCCGGATCCCCTCCGATCAGGTTGTCGAAAGCCCCGAGAGAAAGGCGTAGGCGGGCCTGGTTGAACTTATCCAGCAGAGCACTGGCATCATCCGGACCGAAGTTTTCATAATCCAGGTGCGTTGCCACAAAATCGTCGCGTGTACCGTCTTTCCGGAACACGCACACATCCAGCCCTTGCACGCCAACCTCTGCGGCTTTCTCGATTATCTCATCTAAACTCAGCTGATCAAAAGCAGAGGTCATCATCCAGACTTGATTGTTCATAGGCGTGTTGTGTGCTTAGGACTTTACATGAAAATTGATAAGTTGGTTGCTGAAATGGTTAACTGCCGCTGAAATTTGACAGAAACACAAGAGTATTGGGAGAATAAGTTAAGAGATTTCGGCCACAGCTCCAAATCCGGTTAGCGGCAATTTAAAGTATTGTGCCATTCTAGAAATCTCAGCAGCAATTACCAGCTAAGCAGAAAGCTTCCATCCTGCTGCATCAGTACCCTCGTTCCAAAAGCCTTACTTTCCTTATCCAATATGCCTGCCAGCCAATCTGCGTCGGCCGGCGAGGGGCGGTTGAGCCTGAAATTTCGAATCTGCATGGGCACCAGTTTTACAGAAATCAGCCTGCCGGTAGCGGGGTCAATCGTTGGGAAGTACATCAGTGTGAGGTCATCGCGATACTGTTCGTGGCCACTGATGCCTTCGTAGTCGTTTATGAAATCGCCGGCCCCGTAGAGGATCAACTTATCTTTGTATACCTCCAGGCCCCTCGGGTGGTGTGATGAATGGCCGTGCACCAGATCAACACCTGTGCTGTCGATGAGCCAGTGCGCGAATTTTCGCTGATTGTCAGGTATAGCATAGCCCCAATTGCTGCCCCAATGTACCGAAAAAACTACTATGTCTCCGGGCTGCTTCACGGCCTTGACCTGCTCTTTGATGAGTTTAGCTGTTTTTTCGTTCAGGTCCGGCAGCAGGTTCACGCCAGGCTGCCGGGCAGTGGCCGCCCAGGTATGGGGCACGCCGCCGGTTTCCGAGCCATAGGCCAGTACGATCACGCGGCCATTTCTGGATTTAAGGATGGTGGGCTTTCGGGCCTTCTGCAGGTCCTGTCCTGCGCCAACATATTTTATACCTGCCTTTTGCAGAGTCTGCAATGTTTCAAGCAATCCTTCGCGCTGCCAGTCCAGGGTATGGTTGTTGGCGAGCGTGACCAGGTCTATACCTGCAGCGGTCAGGACAGGAATATTGCCCGGGTGCATCCGGTACTGCACCTCTTTTTCCGGCCAGGGCTTTGGGTGGGTGGTGACACTTGTCTCGAGGTTGATGATTTTCAGATCCGGGGCCAGCTGCTGCCATACCTCCAGCGCATCGCCCCAGATATAGGTATAGGCAATCGGTTTAGGTATAGCACCGTTCTTCCGCTCAGCCAGCCGCACGTAGTCACGCGCGTCCTTCACATACGACTCATAAATGCGGGGCTCGACAGATTGTGGCATTACCTGGTCTATACCTCTCCCCGTCATCACGTCACCGCACAGGAACAGCATGATGCCAGTCGAAGCCTGTGCCTCGTCCGGCATGGCTGATTGCATCGCTTGCTTCGGAACAGGTATAAACGTTGTGGCAACCAAAAGAATAGCAACTTTCCAGTTCATTACTACTACTTATACTTTCCAGAGCGAGCAGAAGGTATAATCATAATATTGAAAGGTGCTGCAATGCTGCTATGGCCTATACCTTATATCAGGCCAGGTAATATCTGGGTATTTCCCCTCAGGATTCCAGCCGCATCTGCCTGCAGCCAGTTTTGCAGCAGCGTGGCGTAAATATTCCGGAAATCGATCTTGTACATCAGGTCGCCCTGGTCGAGGTTTTGCAGATCAGCGGCATCGTTATAGATACCTGCCTGTTTCAGTCCGCCTCCGATAAGGAACAGGTTATTGGCTGTGCCGTGGTCGGTGCCGGCGCTCGCATTTTGTGCTACCCTCCTGCCGAACTCCGAGAAGACCATGATCATGGTGTTGTCAAACTCACGGTGCTGTTTCAGGTCCTGCACAAAGCTGTAGATACCATCGGATAGTTCTTCCAGGAGTCGCGCCTGCTGAGGTGCCTGGCGCACGTGCGTATCGAAACCGCCCAGGGAGGCATAGTATACCCGAGATTCCACCCCGGAGGCGATCAGTTCGGCAATGGTCTTCAGGTGGTTGGCAAACTCCCCTTTCGGGTAGGACTGTTTGGAGCGGTATACCCTGGTCTTCTCCTGCAGGTAACCTGCCGACTGCTGCGTTTCGATCAGGGTTTTGTAGAGATAGTCTACCTGGTGATGCTCATGTGACTGCTGGTGCTGGCTGGCTGCCTTGCGCAGGAAAGCTTCATTGGAAGCCTGGTAAAAGCGCTGCACGTCTTGCACGGCTATACCCATGTGCTGATCACCTTTCAGGGCCAGGCTCAGGATATCGTCCACCTCGATCGCCGTATGGGCGGCTGCGCCTCCGGGCATGCTGTCCAGGTAGCGACCCAGCCAGCCGGTGTGCAAATACTCATCGGAGGCGCTGGCCGAGTGCCAGATGTCCATGGAGCGAAAATGCGAGCGGTCCGGGTCAGGATAACCCACACTGTTGAGCACTGCCACATGGCCCTGGTCGTAGAGCATCCGCAATTTTCCCATTGCCGGATTCAGGCCCAGTCCCTTGTCCAACGTCAGCACTTTTTTGGCAGGTATGGCCAAACCCGGACGCGCCTTGTAGTAAAGGTCGTTCAGGTACGGCACCACCGTATTCAGTCCGTCGTTGCCTCCGCTGAGCTGTATCACTACCAGCCTTTTGCCGTTGGAGCCTGTCATGAGCGGCATGCCCTGTTTGTCTAGTCCGTGAAGGAAATTGGGCACCAGTAGCATCCCAGATGCCAGCGCCGATAATTTTATAAAATCTCTTCTTGATGTAGTCGCCATGGCGAAGTGTCTCTTAAAGGCTTAACATAACTGGTATTCTGGCAACGATAGAATATATCGCGTGATCTGGTGAATCTTCTCGGCTCGGGAAGTTGAAGCAGGTATAGCCTGTTCGATGAGTTGCTTCGCTTCCGGTTTGAGCGGCACCTGAAGAAGCAGCTGTCCTATGCTTGTAACCAGCGCATCGTCGCTCACCATTTCCAGGCCCTCTTCCAGACCTGTCAAGCTGGCTTTGGCCCGGGCAATCCGGAGCCCGTCTTTACGGCGGTTTACAGGTTTGGAGGGCTCATTGTCATCATCCGGCTTCAGGTATACCTCTACTGCCGCGTCCTGCAACAGCGCCGGGCCGATCCTGAGCCTGTAAGCCAAAGTGGAACTGTCGATCCAGTTGCGGCCGCCGGGCCAGCCGCCAACGTTCGGCGGTTGCAGCAGTTCCTGCCCCAGCGCCCGCTGTAGTACATACGGACTGCTGGAGTCAGCATAAGCCACCGAAAACTGACGCTGCAAGCCCACCAGCAGCTCTACCGGCGATTTTATTTTGGCACCTGCAATGGCAGGCCCGTAAAACCACTTGGCCGTGAACATACGCTCCAGCAAGCCTGAGATGCTATACCCTGACTTGTAGAACCAGGCGCTGAGCTGGGCTATACGTTGCTCATCCGGCAAATCACTCACAAAATAGGTATAGAGTTTTTGGGTGATGAAGGTGGCCGTGCGCGGATTCTGCACGACCAGCCGCAGGATATCATCCCCATTGAAATTGCCGGTGTGCCCCATGAAAGTTTTCTGGCCGCTATCGTGCTGGCGCGCCCGGAACACGAACTCTCCTTTGGCATTGTAACTCCAGCCTGTAAAGGCACGGGCCGCCTCCTTAATATCCTGCTCAGTATAGTGGCCGCGGCCCAGCGTGAAAAGTTCCAGCACTTCACGGGCGAAGTTCTCGTTAGGACTCCGTTTGCGGTTTTGCTGGTTGTTAAGGAACTGCAGCATACCCGGGTCTTTGGAAATGGCCAGCAGCAGATCGGGGAATTTGCC
>JAJLKL010000101.1:0-11715 GCA_033838975.1 Hymenobacteraceae bacterium
GCCAAATACCAGCGACTCCACGTCCTTTGCGCCACCATCCCAAAACAGGCCGTTCATCCAGGCCAGGTTTATCAGGGCAGGAGCATGTCTTTTTAAAGGTTGCCCTGTAACGCCTGCCGTGGTCAGGGCGGCACCATCCGAGAAAGCTTTGTCTTGCTGGTGGCAGCTGGCGCAGGAGATCTGGTTACTGGCCGACAGAATGGGATCGTAGAAGAGCATGCGGCCCAGCTCCACGCCCTCACGGGTAAACGGGTTGCGCTCCGGGTAAGGCACTGCTGTCGGCAGGTTGGCCGGTACAGCCGGAGCAAAGCGCTGCGACTGTGGTGAGGCCTCTTCAGCGCCTGGCTTGCTGCAGGCAGCCAGTAGCAGCAGGAGCAGGTACAAGAAGGGTGCTATGTATACCAGCGGTCTCGGCATAACGTACTAACTCCCTGCAGTCTTATCTTAACTCGGCCCGTGTGAAAAACCCCTGGGTGTAGTTCTCCACTATCCTGCGGGCATTCTCGCCCCCCATGGCCGTGTTCAGCTCATCAAAGTCAATGAAGTGCGGGTTCTGGAAGAGGGCATCCAGGTCTGTAGTGATGTGCAGGGTATAGTCCGGTTCCGTGCGAATGTCCAGCGGCTGCTGCAGATCCATCGTAAAGGTCCGGTAGTTGGCGTCCTCCCCAATATGGAAGACAAGCCCCCCGCTTTTGGTGTCGCCGGTATAGGTACCTACCAGCAGCAGGAACTTATAGCCCGTGTCCCAGTCCCACACCATGTCAGAGCTTGGGTCCAGGTCCCCCTGATGGTCTATCCGGTGGTTCATCTCCTCATCCACCCCAAGGCTGAACTCTATCCTGCTGTAAGAGCCGGCCGGTACGTTCCGCATTACAAAGGAGGTCTTGCCATCCGTTTCACTGATCAGGTGGTAGCTCTCCGGTTCCAGGTAGGTAGCGCTGCCATTGGCGCCCAGAAGCTTCACGTTGCTGATGTAGTACTTGAAGTCCTGTACCTGGTAGGTATCCCCGGCCGGGCTGGTGTAGGTAGTGTTGAGCGCTAGCGGCTGGTTGTTGATCAGGTTCTCTAACTGTACGGTTACGTCTGCCTGCGCCTGGGTGTCGTCATCGTCGTTGCAGGCGGTTACGAAGGGGAGCGCCAGTGCCAGCAGGAGCAGCTTGGGCAGGAGGTTCTTCAAGGTAGTCTTCATGGGTTTACTTAAATGGGTCTGAAAAGCGTTTGTCGTTGATAAACGTGGAGTCGGTGAGGGTGTGCAGGAAGGTAATGATCTTCCGCTTCTCCTCCTCTGTTAGCTTCAGGGTGCGTCCGTTTGGCATGTTGGACGCCTCAGTGATCAGCGGGTCCAGGTTGGGGCTGCTGTATTGCATGTGTTCGTTGTAATGGTCGAGTACTTCTTCCAGCGTACCGAAGCGGCCATCGTGCATATAGGGTGCCGTGAGGGCGATGTTGCGCAGGGATGGCGCCTTGAACTTGCCCTTGTCTGTTTCGCGTCCGGTCACGTCACCCAGTCCGTTATCCTTGAACTCCACATCCAGCCCGTTGTTATGGAAGGTGCGCAGCGAGAGCAGTGTGCCGCCGTGGCAGTCGCCGCAGTTGCCGCCACGGGTGTTGGTGCTGGGATCGGGGTGGGTCATAAAGAGCGCCATGCCCTCCAGCTCATCCTCGGTCAGCATTTCCTTGTTTTGCAGGTAGCGGTCATAGCGCGAACCGGCTGAGATCAGGGTACGCTGAAATTGGGCCAGCGCTTTCAGCAGTTTTTCTTCGGTGATGGTGCTGGAGCCGAAGGCCTTCTCGAACATTGGCGGGTACAGCTCTGTTTCCTGCAGCTTCTTTACCGCATCGGTCATGCTCTGGTGCAGTTCAAGCGGGTCCTCGATGGGGCCGCGGGCCTGCTCCTCCAGGCTGCTGGCGCTGCCATCCCAGTTAAATTTGTTAAACCACAGCATGTTGGCCAGCGACATAGAGCTACGTTTGGTTGGCAGCCGGTTAATGCCAAAGCTAAGGGACTTGCCATCTGTGAAGGCTTTGTCCTGCTGGTGGCAGCTGGCGCAGGACATGGTGTTGTTGCCCGACAGCCTTTTGTCGTAGAACAGGTGCCGCCCAAGTTCTACCCCCTCCACGGTTAGCTGATTGTCCGCAGGTATGATCACGTTTTGAGGAAATACACTCGGGATTTTCAGCTCATAGGGGGTGGGGCCTGCTTGCCTGGGCTGTGTTTCTTCTTCAGGGTCCGAGGAACAGGAGAGGGTTAAGGTCGCTACTATAAGCAGCAGGAGGAGTCGGGAAATCAACATACTTTGACTAATTGCTGGTTTTTGCAACGTAGTTTCATTAAATAAAGGTACAGGAAGCCGCTGAAATTGTTACCTTTGTCATCAAAATACGCACAGAAATATTTTTGTGTTAGGCACTTTGGAAATTAGTATTAAAGGGTTTACCTTTGCAAACTCATTTAGAAAGGGATTTAAAAGATTTAATTTCAATAAAATAATATGGCTAATCACAAGTCGGCATTAAAGAGAATCAGAGCGAACAACGCTAAACGTCTTCGTAACAGATATCAAGCGAAAACTACTCGTACCTTCATCAAGAAGTTGGAGAGAACAACTGATCAAGCCGAGGCGCAAGAGCTTTACAAGACAGTTTCTTCTATGCTTGACCGTCTGGCTAAGAAAAATATCATCCACAAAAACAAAGCTGCTAACAACAAGTCAAGACTGGCTAAGTTCGTTAACGGTCTGGCTGCGGCTTAATTTTTTGCTGGGATAGCTATCCGGAAGCCTTGTACATGTGTGCAAGGCTTTTTGTGTTCCTGCGCATGAAAGTTTTTCAGGGCGGCTTGCCTGTGCATAGTACCAGTAGCATAAAAAGCGAAAGCGCCTGAGGCAACCCTCAGGCGCTTTCGCTTTTTAACTAAACTAACGTTACGCTATACTCAGTTTGATCATGTTGGTGCGCTTTTGCTCATTGATCGGCATACTGGCCGTGTTGATGAAGACGTCACCTTTGTTTAAATATCCGCCATCGAGCAGAATCTGCTTGATATCGGAAATAGTAGCGTCTGTAGACTCGAACTTATTGTAATAGAAGCCGCGTACGCCCCACACCAGGTTGAGTGTGTTCAGCAGCTTGTGGTTTTCTGTGAAAATGAAGATGTCGGACTTTGGACGGTGCTTGGCCAGGTGGAAAGCCGTGTAGCCGGACTTGGTCATGCCAATGATAGCGCGGGCATTCGTGTCGCGGGCAAGGTTGCAGGCGTTTGCCACCAGGCTGTCGTTGTAAAACGTGTGCGAGTGCGGGTTCAGGTGGAAGTTCTTATTAAAGATATCCGAGTGCGTCTCCACCGTTTTGATGGTCAGGTTCATGCTGCGGATGGTCTCAATCGGGTAGGCGCCCACAGCAGTCTCGGCACTTAGCATGAGGCAGTCGGCGCCGTCAATTACCGCATTGGCAATGTCGTTGGTCTCGGCGCGGGTAGGGCGCGGGTTCACGATCATGCTCTCCATCATTTGCGTGGCAATGATCACGGGCTTGGCGGCCTTGTTGCACTTCTCTACCAGCATCTTCTGTATCATCGGCACCTTTTCCATGCCTACCTCTACACCCAGGTCACCGCGGGCAACCATCAGGGCGTCCGAGGCCTGAATGATCTCATCAATATTCTTGATGGCCTCCGGCTTCTCGATCTTAGCGATGACACGGGTGTCTTTGCCGCGCTCAGCAATGATGCGCTTAATCTCGTTGATGTCTTCCACGCGGCGCACAAAGGAGAGTGCCACCCACTCTATGTCGTTGTCCAGCCCGAAGTGAAGGTCGCGCAGGTCCTTCTCGGTCAGGGACGGAGCCGATACTTTTGTATCCGGCAGGTTAATTCCCTTACGCGGTTTAACCACGCCGCCGTACTTTACCTGGGCCTCAATCTTACACTCCTTATCCGTGCTGGTTACGGTCAGCTCCAGTTTGCCGTCGTCTATCAGGATGGCGTCACCGGGGTGCACGTCTTTTGCCAGTTCTGTGTAGCCGGTCGCCAGGTGCTCCTGGTTGCTGACAGAGCCATCGCACATCAGTTTGATGATCTGGCCTTCCTTTATCTCAACGCCACCACCCTCAACCTCTCCGATGCGGATCTTAGGTCCCTGCAGGTCCTGTACCAGGCTGATGTTTGTGTTGTACTGGCGGTTGATTTCACGCACATAGTTGATCACCTGCTGGTGCTCCTCGTAGGCGCCGTGTGAGAAGTTAAGCCGGAAGGCATCCACACCCTCCTGCACTAGGGCGACAAGGCGCTCATAAGAGTTACTGGCCGGGCCAATGGTAGCAAGGACTTTCGTCTTATTGAAAGAAATTTCCATAGTTAGAAAATCAGGTTCTCCTTAAATTTAAGTGTCTGGGGGTCGATTTTTCGTACGTACTGTACCAGCGGGCTCTGAAGTAACCTTCGGATGAGTTCCTGCGGGTACCGTTGCTGCATGGCCCCGGAAATTTGCAGCACGTAGTCATACTCTTTAATGTCTGGCAGGAAAAAAGGTTTTTTCAAATTACTCGTGCCAAGCGCTCTGTTCCTGAACAGCCGCACTTCGCTGTGCTCTGTGGTGTACTGATAATTGGAAACAACCAGGCGCCCCCTGCCAAGCAGATCATAACACAGGTCCTGCTGCTTTGACAGGCGCAGGTTCAGGAGCTGGTTAAGTGCCCACGCTAATTTATACTCTTTTACCGACGAAACCACAGCATATACGTCAAAATCATATTGATACTCTATGTCCAGGTGAAGTGTTTTCATGGCAAAACTACAGTTCCTCAAAAATAAGAAGGTCTTTCAGCAAAACGGCAGAGATCGTGTAAAACTTTTGTATTGGACCGAATAGAGTAATTTTTTTTGACATTGTCTGCCTAATTACATTTCTTTGCACAGTGTTTTAATTAACTATAAGAAAAATGTCAGAAATCGCAGAAAAAGTAAAAGCTATCATCATCGATAAGCTTGGTGTAGAAGAGTCAGAGGTTACTCCTGAGGCTAGCTTCACAAACGACCTTGGCGCTGATTCACTTGATACAGTTGAGCTTATCATGGAATTCGAAAAAGAATTCAACGTATCTATTCCAGATGATCAAGCTGAAAATATCTCTACTGTAGGTCAGGCTGTAAGCTACCTGGAAGAGCACGCAAAGTAATAAACCCGCCTTTTATCTTATCAGAATAAATTTTTCTACTATCTAGCCTCTACTCGCAGCTTATGGAGCTTAAGAGAGTTGTAGTTACTGGGCTTGGCGCACTCACGCCACTTGGGAATACCGTTTCAGAGTATTGGAACGGATTGATCAATGGCGTGAGTGGAGCCGCGCCTATTACACGCTTTGATGCGAGTAAGTTTAAAACTCAGTTTGCCTGTGAAGTAAAAGGGTACGAGGCAGAAAAGTACTTTGACCGCAAAGAGGCCCGCAAAATGGACCTTTTTTCTCAGTTTGCCCTTGTGGTGGCCGATGAGGCTGTTGCCGACGCAAACCTGGTTGAAGGCAACTACAACCCCGACCGCGTAGGTGTGGTTTGGGGCTCTGGTATCGGCGGGCTGCGCACATTCCAGGAGGAGTGCGTGAACTTTGCCAACGGCGACGGTACTCCGCGATTCAACCCATTCTTCATTCCGAAGATGATCGCCGACATCAGCGCCGGCCATATCTCTATTAAGTACGGTTTCCGCGGTCCAAACTTTGTGACCGTATCGGCTTGTGCCTCTGCTACAAACGCCATCATCGATTCCTTTAACTATATCCGCCTGGGTATGGCCGACGTGATCGTGACGGGTGGCTCTGAAGCAGCTGTCACAGAGGCTGGCATAGGAGGCTTCAACGCCCTGAAAGCCCTTTCGGAGCGTAACGATTCCCCTGAAACCGCTTCCCGTCCGTTTGACGCTGACCGTGATGGTTTTGTGTTAGGCGAGGGTGCCGGTGCCCTGATCCTGGAGGAGTATGAGCATGCAAAAGCGCGTGGCGCCAAAATCTATGCTGAGATCATAGGGGGTGGCATGTCGGCAGATGCTTATCACATTACTGCTCCTCACCCTGAAGGCCTTGGCGCCCTGAACGTGATGAAAAACGTACTGCGCGACGCCAACATCAAGCCTGAGGAGGTCGACTACATTAATGTGCACGGTACATCCACTCCGCTTGGCGACATCAGCGAGGTGAAGGCCATTGAGCAGGTATTCGGCGAGCATGCCTATAACCTGAACATTAGCTCCACCAAGTCGATGACAGGCCACTTATTGGGTGCTGCCGGTGCTATCGAAGCGATAGCTTCCATCCTGGCTGTTCAAAACAATATTGTGCCGCCTACCATCAACCACTTTACCGACGATGAGAACATCGACAGCCGCCTGAACTTTACGTTCAACAAGGCGCAGGAGCGTGAAGTGAAAGTTGCCCTGAGCAATACTTTCGGTTTCGGTGGACACAATACTTCCGTAATATTCCGTCAATTGAACGATTAGTGTTTGGGCCTATTAAACCAGTTCGGCGCGTCTACCACAGGTTATTTAACAAAGACAAAGTATTAGTACGCGCCCTCGCTGGAATTATTGGCAGCACACCCGATAATCTCCGCCTGTACAAGCTTGCCCTGACGCATACCTCGTTCGCCCGCCAAACCTCGGCTGGGAAGCATGAAACGAACGAGCGTCTGGAGTTTTTGGGCGATGCCGTACTGGGGGCCGTTGTGGCGGAACACCTGTTCAAGAAATTCCCTTACGAGGACGAAGGATTCCTGACTGAGATACGCTCACGGATTGTGAACCGTGAGTCCTTGAATCATATTGCCCTCAAAATAGGGCTGAACCTGCTGGTGAAGGTGGATGCCTCCGGCCACGGCATGCGGCACAAGTCCGTGAACGGAAATGCGTTGGAGGCCCTGGTGGGAGCGGTATACCTGGACAAAGGGTATGACATGACCCGTCGCTTTATACTCAGCAAGCTGCTAAAGCCACACGTAGACCTGCACAACCTGGTAAACACCACGGCCAACTTCAAAAGTAAGCTGATCGAGTGGGCGCAAAGTCAGAACCTAGACATCCGCTTTGAAATTGTGAAGCGCAAGCAGCAGGGGAATACCACCGAATTCACCTCCGAAGTATACATCGACGACAAGCCCATTGCCGTGGGGGTTGGGCTGTCTAAGAAAAAGGCTGACCAGGCGGCGGCAGAGAAAGGCATCGCTTTCCTAAAGCTGTCCTAGGACAAGAGGCTGCGCTGGTGCTGGTTACCACCGCGCTTCCCGCTGTTCCTATTTACCTTCCCTCATTATTTTCCTGCTTTCCTTAAGCAATACCCGCTGTTTCCGGTTCTTTTTTTAGCGAGCAAGGCTTAACTTGCTTTTGCTTTAATGCGTTAAGAATCCCATGGAAGAAACACGACTAATGTTAGGTGCCGCCGCCCTGAACCAAACCCCAATGGACTGGGACGGAAACCTGCAAAATATCAAAGATGCCATTACAGAGGCTAAAACAAACAAATTAGACCTGCTACTCCTTCCGGAGCTCTGTATCACCGGTTATGGCTGCGAAGACATGTTCCTGAGCCCATGGCTGGCAGATATTGCCTTTGAGAAACTGCTCGAGGTAAAGGAGTGGTGCGAAGGAATTACCGTAGCCGTTGGTTTACCTGTCATGCTGGATAAGGAAGTGTTCAACACGGCCTGCATCATCAAGAATAAAGAGATTGTGGGCTTTACGGCCAAGCAGTTTTTAGCGAACGATGGCGTGCATTACGAGACCCGCTGGTTCAGGCCCTGGCCGGCCAATGAGGTAAAAGAGTTTGAGATGCTGGGGCAGCGTTACCGCATCGGCGACATTGTCTATGAAGAGCAGGGGGTAAAGTATGCCTTTGAGATCTGCGAGGACGCCTGGAGACCGAATCGCCCCGCCGAGCGCCACATGCCAAAGGGCGTACAGCTCATCCTGAACCCCAGCGCCAGCCATTTTGCCCTGAGTAAGACGGATGTGCGCTACCGGCTGGTGGTGGATGCCTCTAAAAAATACCAGTGTGCCTACCTGTATGCCAACCTGCTGGGTAACGAGGCTGGCCGGATGATCTACGATGGGGAGGTGCTGATCGCGCAGAACGGGAAGCTTATCCGCAGAAATGAACTGCTCTGCTTTAAGAATGTGGATATGGAGTATGCGGAAGTATGCTTCTCAGACAACCCTGAAATAGCCGAGGTGATCGAGTACCTGCCGCCGATCGATGAGAACAAGGAGTTGATCTCGGCGCTCAGCCTGGCCCTGTACGACTACATGCGCAAGAGCCGCAGCCGTGGCTTTGTACTGTCGCTGAGCGGGGGCGCGGACTCCTCGCTTTGTGCGGTTGCCGTAGCAGAGATGGTGCGGAGAGGTATAGAAAGCCTGGGGGTATTGGCCTTTGTTGCCAAAACACAGCTGTTTTCACTTAAGGATACTGCCTACCTTGACACCCTTCCGGAAGAGCAGGTAAAGAAAGAGCTCGTGAACCGGCTCCTGACATGCGCCTACCAGGGTACGGTGAACTCCTCCGACGACACCTTTAACTCTGCGAAGGAATTGGCGGCATCCATTGGGGCCAAGTTCTACAGCTGGACCATCGACGACGAGGTGCGCGGCTATACCTCTAAGATCGAGGGTGCGCTGGAACGCCCGCTCACCTGGGAGCAGGATGACATCACGCTGCAGAACATCCAGGCACGGGTACGCGCCCCCGGTATCTGGATGCTGGCCAACATCAACCATGCGCTGCTGATGGCGACCTCTAACCGAAGCGAAGCTGCCGTGGGCTATGCGACAATGGATGGCGACACGGCGGGTAGCATTTCTCCTATTGCGGGCATCGACAAGGCATTTATCCGGCAGTTCCTGATCTGGGCTCAGAAGGAGCTGGGCTACGAGGGGCTCCGGTATGTGAACAGTCTGCAGCCAACAGCGGAGCTACGACCTTCCAAAGAGAAACAGACCGATGAGAAAGACCTCATGCCGTATGAGGTGCTCAACCAGATCGAGCGACTGGCGTTCTATGAGCGCCTTTCTCCGGAGCAGGTATACCAGGTGTTACTAGCGCAGGAAACGGCCGAACCGAAAGAGCTGCAGGCCTGGATTACGAAGTTTTACAGCCTGTGGTCGCGCAACCAGTGGAAGCGTGAGCGCTATGCTCCTTCTTTCCATCTGGATGACTATAATCTCGACCCGCGTAGCTGGCTGCGCTTCCCGATACTGAGCGGAGGGTTCAGGGAGGAACTGTCAAAGCTGCAAAACAAATAAGCATAAAAGTGGCAGGCGGTTCTTCTGGAGACCTGCCACTTTTATTTTTCCTCATACTTTTCCTCAAATTTTCGCTTCAGGTAATCATTCGTCAGCTGAATGCTTAGCATGAACATGACGATCATAAAGCCCACAACTATGATAAGGCTGACCGGGAAAGGGAGCAGATAATGACATGCCAGGGCAATGGCAATGGACATGAGGCCCGTGCCCATGATCATTTTAGTGTAGTAGAGGTTGCCCTTTCGCCACGTTTGCCTGTTGCGCATAGAGTACTTTGTGCGGAAGCCATAAAACCAGTTGATGCGCTTGGGGGGCCACAACAGCATCATATACCCAATAACTAGTACCAGCAGGCCAGGCAGCAAGTGAATAAACAGCATCATGTACAGCTTAGCGTTATTATCATAACACGTACAGAAGCGCTCTTACGTTTTTTCCAAAGCTGATTTATTGTAACTTTGAAAGTACTAGAAACACCCTTATGAGTATCCTGAACTATATCACCTGGAACGTTGATCCTGAAATCTTCAGCATTGGCCCCCTGAGCATTCGTTGGTACGGATTACTTTTTGCGTTGGCCTTTGTTTTCGGGCAGCGCATCCTCACGAAAATATACGTAGCCGAAGGCCGCACCGAAGGCGATGTGGATGTCATCACGCTATACATGATCATCGGCACGGTTATAGGCGCGCGCCTGGGACACACCTTGTTCTATGCGCCCGATTATTACCTAAGTAACCCGATCGAGATCCTCAAGATTTGGGAGGGAGGACTGGCCAGCCATGGGGCCACCATCGGTATCCTGTTCGCGCTCTGGCTTTTCAGCAAGCGCCAGAAGTTTGACTACATGTGGGTGCTAGACCGCATCGTGATCGTGGTGGCGCTGGGAGGAGCCCTCATCCGCCTGGGTAACCTGATGAATTCTGAAATCTTCGGTCATCCAACCAATGTGCCGTGGGCATTTAAGTTTGTGCGAAACATGGAGTTCTCGCAGGTGCCACGTCACCCGACCCAGCTCTATGAGTCTTTGATGGCCTTTGGCCTTTTTGTGCTGCTGTACTGGCTCTGGAAGAAGTATAAAAGCGAACTGCCCCGCGGTCTGTTGTTCGGACTGTTCGTGACGCTGCTGTTCGCTTTCCGTTTCCTGGTGGAGTTCCTGAAGGAAAACCAGGAGGCCTTTGAAGAGCAAATGACCCTGAACATGGGGCAGATCCTGAGTATCCCGCTCATCATCATTGGCCTGTTTATTCTGTTCCGTGTGTGGCAGAACCCGACACCTGCCTTACCGGGAGGCAAGCCGGCAGACAGTAAAGCCTAACTAGAAATAACGGCAAAAGGGCCTTTCTCCATCTGGGGAAAGGCCCTTTTGCCGTTACTGCGCGGCAGTTTACCGGGAGTAACGGTAGAGGTTTCCGCCTTCGCTGGTAATAATGAGCGTACGGTCGTTTTCAAAGGCCACTCCTTCTGTTTGTCCGGCACCGGGAAGTTGCACTTCCTCATATGTACCCTCATAAAAGGCAGCGGGGGAGTCAAAGCCCGTGTAAAGATGAAGCTTCTCGTCACTTAGCAGCACTACGGTCTGCCTGTCGGGGCTAATGGCGGCACCTGTCACCTGGGCCTTCAGCTTATGGCTGCCGATGAGCTTTGCCTGATGGTTCCCAGGGGTGTCCGGCAAGCGGTACACTTTGGCAGTTTCCCTGCGGCCTCTGTCCCGCGATATAAGGTATAAGCTGCCGCTGTGCCAGAAGATGGCCTCCACGTCAAAGTTCCGCTCCTTTTTTTTGGGAGGATATTTTTCCTGGTCCTCATAGGTATAGCGAATCGGTTGGGTGTCTGACATGTTGCTTGCGTTGACTTTATAAATAGCTAGGTCGCGGCGGTCGTTGTCGTTGTTACCCGTGTCGGCAATGTAGATGTACCCGCTGTCGTCCATGGTCAGGTCTTCCCAGTCTATATTCTTCAGGTTAAGCTTGTAAGTCTGCAGCAGCTGGCCTTGCTCGTTCAGCTTATAGAGGTAGGGCCTGTTGCCCGCGTCGTTATGCGTCAGGTAATGCCCGTCTTGCGGAAGCACCACTATTCCGGAACTCTCCCTCACCTCGCGTGGGAGCGCCGCCAGTCTTTCGAAGGTAGCAGGTGCTGCAGCAGGAGCCTGAAAGAGTGTGTCACGAAACAGGTAAGCCATGAGTGCCAGAGTGGCTACCATGACGGTAGTTACTTTTATCATTAAGCGCATCGTAAGTTTGTCGTAAAGAGTAAAGGGTTGATCTTTTTAACGTGAGTAGCCAACCAGACGTTAAGTCATGTATAACCTGAAACAAGGATTTAACGCTGCCTTGCTAAAGGGTGTGTAGCACGAAAGGAACTAAACGCATGGAAATCAAAAAGATAAAGGAGACCTGCCTGTATGTGAAGGATCTGGAAGCCAGCAGGG